>DASXVS010000001.1 GCA_036504095.1 Armatimonadota bacterium
CGCCGGGGCGGGCGCCTCTTTTTGGGTGGCGGGTATCAGGTGTCGGGTGGCATGTGACGGGTGACGGGTGCCAAATGGCGGGTGGCGGAGGGGCTCGGGCGTGGGCGGGAAGGCAGTTCAACCGGAGGGTGATGCGAACCCGGTACTCTGTCCAGCACAAAACGGTACCTTTGTCCTGCTCCGGGCCCCCTGCCTGAAGGATACACTTCTGATGGAGGTGTGATATGGCAACCGGAATTCGCGAGTCGGAAGAACTGGAGATCACGCGCGTAGAGAAGGTCCTGATGCTTGGCCTGGTTGTGTTCCTCCTGATCGGGGCGCTCTGGGCGCTGGAGCACATGGACAACCTCGTTCCACAACCGGTCCTGAGTCGGACAGCTTACCAAAGTGAGTACTACGGCTACGATGGTCGCTGGGCCGGCGATCGACCGCGTGAGTCGGGGCCGCCCATCGAGGACGCCGTGGGCATTCCGCCCGTTCGCGCGAGGGTTGAGAAACTCCAGCACGTCGTCAATGTGCGGCGGGCGCAACTGGATCGCGCCAACGCCGTGGTGCGGGAAGCTGACCGGCAATACCAGTTCGGGCGCGAGGAGTTCCGCACCGGCATCGAGGCAGCACAGCGCACGGGCGCTCAGGAGGCGGCGTATCGGCGAGCGAGGGCGTTGTATGAGCGAGCGATCGCGGTCCGGAACGCCGCAAAGGCAGCTCTCGCCAAGGCCGAAGCCGACCTGGCCGGGCCGCAAGGGCAGTTGACGGCGCTGGAAAAGAAGGCAGGCCAGATATACAGCAAACGGACGCACCAGCGCGATATCATCCTGTTCGTGCTGCATTTCGCTTTCGCCGGGGTATGCTTCTGGATTTCGTGGTCACTCTGGCGGTGGGGGCGCAATACCCAGTGGCGGTTCCTGACGATCCTGACGGCGTTGTTGACCGCTTCGGTGATCCAACTCATCTTCCTGGCGTTCCGCTACTGCTGGGAGATATTCCAGGGGCTGGCGCAGTTGGGTGTGGCATTGCTGGGGTCCGTGGGCTGCATTCTCGCTATCGTAGCGCTGAAGCGTTACGTGTTCAATCCTGAGCGGCTCGCGAGGTCGCGGCTGGCGGGCCGGTGCTGTCCCAATTGCTCGACGCGGTTCGAACCGGGACAGGCATACTGCTGGGACTGCGGCCGCTCGCTGCAGGAGACCTGCGAACACTGCGGCGTCAATCGGCTGCGGTATGCCCCGCACTGCGGTAACTGCGGGAAGTAAGCGCTCCGGGATCAGCGGACGAAGCGGTACTTCAGCAGCGTCCAGATAGCCTGTGCGCCGTGGCGCCACGTGAGCTTCTTGCCCTCGTTGGCGCCACGCGCCTCGTAGCGGATCGGGACCTCCGTGAACCGGAGGTGGCGGCGTAAACCTTTGGCGGTGACCTCGGGGCAGAACTCAAAGCCGGTGCATTTCAGTTCCATGGCGCGCAGCATGCCGGTCCGAACGGCCTTGTAACAGGTCGCTTCGTCCGTCACACGGCGGCCGAAGAGGAACGTGGCCGTCCACGCGAGAACCCAGTTTCCGAGACGGAACACCGGTTTCATGCCCTTCGGGCTTCCCAGGAAACGGGAACCGTAGACCATGTCGGCCTCTCCGGCCAGTATGGGGGCGATGAGGCGCGGAAGGTCCTCAGGATCGTATTCGAGGTCGGCATCCTGTACCACGCAGAGATCGCCCCTGGCTGCGTCCAGCGCCGTTCGCAATGCGGCGCCTTTGCCGTAGTTGCCAGGGTGCCTCAGAAGGCGCAGATCAGGGCCGGCCAGCGACTGCAGGAGAGGCCACGTACCGTCGGTGCTCCCGTCATCCACAATCACGATCTCGCGTTCGATCGGGAGTTCAACCGAGCGCACACGGGCGATAGTGGCGGCGACGGTTGCCGCCTCATTGAAGACCGGGATCAGAATGGACAGAAGGACCGCGGACGGTCCGGCGGAGGCGGGGAATGCGTCGGAGCGGGGCCCATCGTCCATCATCTACCTTCCATCCTCCATCGGGCGGGTGCTACCATGGCGGTGCTGTGCACGCGGTCAGTTGAAGGCAGGAAACCCGATCCGTGATACCACTTTATGACGATAACCCCCGAGACTCTGTTCCCATTGTAACAATCGGCCTGATTGTGGTCAACATCCTCGTGTTCCTCTGGCAGCAAGGCATCGGGCTCGGGATGTACGCCTACACGATGGTGCCCTACGTTCTGACTCAGGGGCACAGTGAGATGATCCGGTTCGACCAGACTGTCGTCGAGAACCCGGCGCTGCATCCGGCTTGGCTGACGATTTTCACGAGCATGTTTATGCACGGCGGGTTCATGCACATTGCCGGCAACATGCTCTATCTGTGGGTCTTCGGCGACAACATCGAGGGGGCACTGGGCAAGGGGAAGTACCTGGCTTTCTATCTCCTCGTCGGCCTGGCCGCGACACTGGCCCACATCGCCAGCAACCCGGCTTCGCAGGTTCCGACCCTGGGCGCCTCAGGAGCCATCGCCGGGGTGATGGGCGGCTACATACTGCTCTTCCCGACGGCGAACGTGAAGTGTCTGGTGCCGTGGGGGTTCTTCTCCACATTGATGGACGTTCCGGCGTGGATCGTGCTGGGCATCTGGATCGCCTACCAGATTCTCCTCAACTCCATGGGGGCGGCCGGCCACGGTGGGGGCGGGGTTGCGTATATGGCGCATATCGGCGGATTTGCGGCGGGCGCTCTGTTGATCAAGGTCTTCGGAGGAAGAAGGCCCGAGCCGCGGCGATACGGTTATCGGGATTGGTAGGCCAACGGCGATGCCTCAGCGACCCCGGATGCGAGAGCGCACAGACGGAAGGACGAAGAAGTTGCGAAGCAATATGCGCTTGGTATTGTGGCTGATGGTCGCGGTTGGCACGCTGGCGGCGATGAAAACCGCGGCGGCCCGCTGGCATGCCGAAGCGGCCAACCGTCGTGTGGCGATCATTCTGGACTGGGATGAGATGCGGCTCCTCTCCGAGGAGACGAACACCCCGCTGCCCGATGTGCTCAAACGGTTCCGGGCACAGGGTGCTGAAGGTGTTGCGATTGGCGAGCAGACCCTCGGCGAACTGGAGGGCTTTCAACGCGTCGAGGTTCTGCCTCCGCGTATCGGTGGCGCCGCCCCGTCCGAGATGGTTACGCGCCTGAAGTTTTCGGACGACGCGTTGCGGGACCGGGTGCTGACCGTTATCAAGAACAAATGGGGCCAGGAAGTGGACCGGGGCAGAACGGTAACCGTCCACGCATCCTGGACTGAACTCTATTCGCTGACCGTCGGCCTCCCGGACGACGTGGTTGCGGCCGTGAAGGCGGCCGGGCTTCAGCCAGTGCCGCGTGTGACCAATTTCCTCGCGCCCGATCAGTTCGGGGTACAATGGGCCCTGGATTCGGCGAAGGCCGAAGGCGCCGGAATCGTGATCTTCGGCGGAGACCAGGTGCTGGGCTATCCAAGCCTGGTGAAGCAGACGGCCGAAGCGTTGACCTCCAACGGCCTGCTGTTCGGCCAGGTGGAATTCGGCAAGCAAAAGGGTGAAGAGGAGCTGGCGCGAGCGCTGAACGGCAGCGTGGTCCGCGTCCACAGTATCAACCCCACCGAGATGGCGCGAACCACCGAGTCGGATGCGGTCGACCGCTTCCTGCGGGCGGCCGAGGAGCGGAACATCCGGGCGCTTTATGTGCGCGCACTGCCCGGTGCGCCGTGGCCGGCGGTGGAATCGAACGTCCAGTACGTCCGCAAGATCGCCGAAGCGCTCCGTTCCCACGGGTTGGTGACCGGCTCCCCGCATCCTTATCTGGAATATGGCGGCAGTGCGGTGGAGCGGGCCATGATGGGAATGGGCGTTGGCGCAGCGACCCTGCTCGCATTGCTCTATGCATGGCCGGCGGTCGGTGGCACACTTGCCCTCGTCCTGTTGCTCGCCCTCCTTGACGTCGTTCTGCCGTTCAGTGGCAGTGGCAGCAAGCTCGTGGCGCTTCAGGGCGCGCTGTTGATGCCGGTGCTGGCGTTCCTGGTGTTGCGCGCGTCTCTGGATCGGCGGATGGCGGAAACTGAGTCGGTGATGGCTAATTCGCTGCTCCGTTCCGTTCTCCGGGCGGCGCCGGCGTTCCTGTGCGCCTCGAGCCTGAGCGCGCTGGGCGCTGTGTTTGTGGTCGGATTGCTGTCCAGCCGGCTTGGCAGTATGAAGATCGTCGAGTTTTCGGGAATCAAGGCTCAGCAGGGCGGGGCGATCGTGCTGATCGCCGCGATGTTCTACCTCGATATTTCGTCCCGCGGCGGGTTGCGGGCCGCTCGGGAGCGGGTTCGACGGCGGGTCGCCGAAATCTGGGCGCAACCGCTTGTGCTTGGCGGGTTCATCATTTTCGTCGTCGCGATGGCCGCGCTCGCGATGCTGTTGGCCCGGAGCGGCAACGATCCGGGTGTGGGTGTGAGCGGGGCCGAACTGCAGTTTCGCGCGTTGCTCGAGAAACTGATGGGGGTGCGGCCGCGTACGAAGGAGTTCCTGATTGGCCACCCGGCCCTTCTGCTGGGGATCGCGCTAATGAGCATGCGCCGGGTCCGCTGGGGACTTCCGCTTCTGATCGTAGGCGCCATCGGCCAGGTCTCAATCGTGAACACGTTCTGCCACCTGCACACGCCCTTGCAAGTGTCTGTTCTCCGCGTATTCAACGGGCTGTGGACCGGCTTCATCGTGGCGCTCCTGATCGCCTGGATATCGGACCGCTTCCGCGCTCCCAAAGCCGCCGCCTGAACCTCCATCATGCGCAAACGCATCCTGCTGTCCGGTTACTACGGGTTCGCCAACGCAGGGGACGAAGCGGTCTGCGCCGCCGTTCTCCAGGTGCTGCATACCCACGGGGGCGACCCCGAGGTAACGGTTCTGTCCCAGAATCCGTCGGAGACGTCGCGTATCCACAAGGTGGCCGCGGTTCAGCGGAATAAGATCCTCGACGTACTCCCGAACGTGGATGCGCTCATCCAGGGCGGCGGCAGCCTCCTCCAAGACGCGACGAGCGCCTCATCCGTGTTCTACTACCTCTGGGTCATCGTGGCGGCGCGCATCATCCGGCGGCCCGTGTTCCTCTACGCGCAGGGCATTGGCCCGCTGCGGCGTCCCGCGGTGCGGGCCGCGGTGAGGACGGTGCTCAATCGCACGCAGGGCATCTCCGTCAGGGACAGGGGCAGCAAGGCGCTTCTCGCGGAGATCGGCGTGAACCGGCCGAGCATTTACCTGACAGCCGATCCTGTATGGGCTCTGGAACCGGCGCCTGAAGAGCGCTCGGAGCGCATCTGGGAGTTGCAGGGGATGCCGGTCGGGGAGCGCAGCGTGACGCTGGCGCTGCGGGCATGGCCCGCCGTGCCGAACATGGCCGACCTTGCCGCGCGCACGGCGACCCTGCTTCAGGAGCGGGGCTTCTCACCGGCCTTCCTGCCGATGCACCGGCCGGCGGACGAGGAGTTGGCCGCGCGGGCGATAGCGCTGATGCCGAAGCCGGCGCCATGCCTGAAGGGGACGTACGATCCGGCCGATATGATGGCGCTTGCCGGTCGCGCCGGCATCCTGGCCGGAATGCGGCTGCATGCGCTGATTTTCGCCGCCGCGCATAGCCTGCCCGTGGTCGGGATACCGTACGATCCCAAGGTATCTTCGCTTCTTGAAGAGATCGGCGCGCCCGCAACCCCCGGTCCGGCGCAAATGACCCCCGACGCGATCGTGGAGGCCGTGCAGTCCGCCTGGGAGCAGCGCGTAGCGCTTGGTCGCAAAATGGGACGCGAGGCCGAACGCCTTCGGGACAATGCCCTGAGCACGGCCCGCTTGGTGAGAGCGTTCCTGGACGTGGCGTGAGTCGCGTCGGCGCCCCTGAAGGGAACAGAAAGACAGCCTCAGCATGAAGATATCCGCGCTGGTTCTATCGCTTGCCATCGGCATTGGGACCGCCGCAAGGTCGGCCGAGCCGATTCAACCCATAGACGTCTTTCAGTCCGCCGTCGCCGTATGGCAGATGGGCGGTACCAAGGACGCCGCCGGAAAGAACGAATTGAAGCCCGTCGGCGCCGTGACTCTTGGCGACCGCCTGACAGGGAAAGACCGTGCCGATTCGCTGGCCACCGGCGGCGACGGCGTGGTGGCGGAATTTGACGGAGGGTATCTGGACGCCGGGCAGGGAACCGACGGGATGCTGAACCTGACAGGCTCAGCCCTGACCGTCGCCATACGATTGCGCAACCCTTCGGGCGTCTGGGGCCAGCCTCTGTTCAGCAAGCATGGCGGCCACGATCACCTGGTCTACAATCTCTTCTCGCTGGCGAATGAAATCGGGTTCGAGTTAGGGACAAGGGACAAACCGGGGATGACGCAGGTCGTCGCGCCGACCGCAAAGATCGGTCCGAAAGACTGGCACACGGTTATCTGTCGGTACGACGGCGCATCGCTCCAGATGTTTGTCGACGGCGTGTTGATGGATGAGGCGGACGTGGCGGGACCTCTACGGACCGGCAACACGGAGCCCGTACTTATCGGCGCGGAATCGAATGGGGGCGCGATCAAGTCCGGCTGGAAGGGGCAGATTGACTACGTTGCGCTCTGGGATCGTGCGCTTTCGGTTCCTGAGATCGAGCGTCTCAGCGGCACACCCGCGCAGATTGCGCGTCACCGGTTACAGTATAAGGAGACAAGATTGCTCGCACCACCGGCGGATCTTTATCAGGAGAAATATCGCCCGCAGTTCCACTTCACCGCGCGTCAGTGGACCGTGCGCCAGCTCAACCCCGGCCAACGGGAAGAGGGCTGGCTCAACGATGTCAACGGTCTCATCTACCTGAACGGCCAGTACCACCTTTTCGCGCAGCGGTGGGCAAAGTGCTGGATCCACGCGGTGAGCAAGGACCTGATCCACTGGACCGAGGTTCAGCCGGCGTTCTGGGACGACCATCGTTTCGGGACCGGCGTCCAGTCCGGCGGGTGCGTGTACGACCGGGAAAATACGTCGGGCCTCTCCAGCGACAAGAAGCACCCCCCGTTGATCGCGTTCTGGTCGGGGTTCGACAACATCAGCCAGTGTATCTCGTACAGCCTGGATGAGGGGAAAACCTGGACCAAATACGCGAAGAACCCCATCTTCCTGCACCGCGAGCGCGATCCGAAGGTGTTCTGGTACGCGCCTGGGAATAAGTGGGTCATGGTGATGTCCGGAGATGGGCGCTACTACCTCCTCGAATCGACAAACCTGCTGGACTGGAAAGAACTGCCGGCGTCCATTCCCGACAGCTTCGAGTGCCCGGACCTTTTCCAGCTTCCACTGGACGGCGATCTGAACAGGATGAAGTGGGTGCTGGTTCGCGGCAACGGCTTCTATTCCGTGGGCGGCTTCGACGGAACCACGTTTTCACCGGAGACCGGGCAACTGCCGTGCGACCAGGGACCCAACTTTTATGCCACGCAGTCGTGGGGCGATATCACCGGAGCCCCCGGCCGGCGGGTGCAAATCGCCTGGATGCGCGACGGCAAGTACCCGGACATGCCGTTCAACCAGCAGATGACGTTCCCGTGTGACATGACCCTTCACTCCACGGCCGATGGTTTGCGGGTCTATCGCAAGCCGGCCCCGGAAATCGCGAAGCTGCACGGCAAACCGCGTGTGTTTGAGGCTTCCACCCTGGCCGCCGGAGCCACGCTGCCGCTCAATGTGCCCGGCGATCTGTTCCATATCGTGGCGCAGGTCGAAATCCCCGCTGGGACAACCCTCACGTTTCATGTCCGTGGGGCGGCCGTCAATGTGACCGATCGCACGGTGGCCTGCAAATCGACCCCGGCGCAGGCGGCCGGCGCTATCAAAACGGTCGAGATTCTGGTGGACCGAACTTCCATCGAGACGTTTGTGAACGAGGGAGAGGTGTCCGTGTCGGCCTGCTTCCTGCCTTCCGACGATCGCTTGTCGGTGGAATCCGCAGGAGGCCCCGCGACCATACGGTCACTGGAGGTTATCCCGCTGCGGTCCATCTGGAAGAGCGGCCGAAAGTAGCCCGTTAGCCGCGGCGTTCGGGCGGACGACGGAAACACAACAGGCAGGGGCGGTGCTTCAGACCCTGCAAATGGGGTATAGTGAATTGGTTCAGGCGCGACGCGTCGCGCCTGGACAGGACAACCTGATTTCGGGCCTCACCCTTGTATGATACTCATGCGCCGCTGGTGCCGCTCGGGCTTTCTTTGCCCTCGGTCAACCGGAGGCGCTTTTCGTTCGGAGCACCCCCAGACGCATTCACGAACGGTATCGGATACAGGGAGAAACCATTATGCCTCACCGAATCATGAACGAGCACAGATCGCGCCACCGTACACATACAGTCAAACCCGCCAACGGCGTCATCGGCCCGCTGGGCAAGGTAGTCAAGGCAGTGCCGGCAGCCGCGCTGGTCTCGACGCCTGTCCTCGAACCGGCGACCCCCGCAACGGTGCCCGCCGTCGTCGAGACAGTGTAGCCGCGTGAAAACAACAACAGGGGGGCGAGACGCTCACGCTTCTGCCCCCCGGTTCGCTCCTGGTCCGGCTCCGTCGCGTGTCAAATTCCCGGCATGACGTTGCCGCCGCAGACCGGGATATAAGTGCCCGTGATGAAGCTCGCCAGATCCGACGCCAGGAACGCCACCACGTTGGCGATTTCCTGAGCCTCGCCGCGCCGTCCCAGCGGCACGCTCGAAATATAACCCTCGTCCGCCTCGGACACGTCCCGGTTCCGGTCGCTGATCGTCCAGCCCGGTGCGACCTGGTTCACGGTGATGCCGTGGCTCCCGACTTCCCGCGCCAGAACCCTCAGCACGCCGTCCATGCCCCTTTTGCCCGCCGCATAAGCCGACTGTGAGGCGAAGCACTGCATCGCACACTCGGAGTTGATCCCGATCACGCGGCCGCCACCGCCCTTCTCGATCATGCCCGGGATGAACGCCTGGGCCATGAAGACGTTATGCAGCACCGAGGAGCGGAACTGCCCCTCGAAATCCTCAGCGCCCTGTTCCAGGACCGACGTCCACGCGTACTGCGCAACCGCGTTGTTCACGACAATATCGGGAGCGCCCAGGCCCGCCGAGACCTCGCGGCACATCGCCATCACGGCTTCGCGGTCAGTAACGTCCGCGCAGACCGCGATGGCACGCCGCCCGGTGGACCGGACATCCTCCACGAGGCGTTCGGCCATTTGCCGGTTGCGATGGTAGTGGACGGCAACATCGGCGCCACACGCCGCAAGTGTGCGAACCATCACGCGACCGAGGTCGCCCGATCCGCCTGTAACGATCGCGATTTTGCCGGACAGGTCCAGCCGAAGCCCTTCGTCCGCCATGCGAGTCAACTCCCTCCCCTTCCGCCGAACCGAAGCCAGGGCCGCGTGAGGCCTGCCCGGAAATATCACGCCTTCTATCGTGCCCTACGCCGCGAGCGCCCTGTCCGACACCGCGTCCGCCCATTCCTCGAACCGGCGGCGTTTCACGAGGCCGAACGCTTCGTCAGCCTTAGCGAACTCATCGGCCAGTGCCAACTCGTCCTGGTCTGTGAGGACCTTCCCCGCCATCGGGAACAGGAGGTAGTCTTCCTTCCAGATGTGGTTCGGGTAAAGCTCGATCAGGCCTTTCAGGCATGTCAGAACCGTCGCCACCGGGACTTCGGCGCCCGCCCGGCGGTCCGTAACGGCAGTCGCGAGATCGGCGACCAGGGCCCGTCCCGCGACGTGTTCGTGCTTGAGCGCACCGAGAGGACACCCGCCCGGAGGCACGCCATTGCGTTCCAGAGCGGGGAAAAAGAGCGCCTCTTCCTTGCCATGATGGCATTCGTCGGCGTACGCGCGCAGGAAATCCAGGACCTCGCCCAACAACCCAAAGTCGGGTGTTTCTCCGGCCTCGATGCCGTCCGCGTGCAGGGCGGCGACTCCGACAACCTTCTGTATGTAGCGATGCTCCGCTTCGAGCACACCGGCAGCACTAAGTTCCAACTAGGCCTCCCCCTGCCGGATTCCGGCATCATGGTTCGATAACGATTCGTTCGGTACTGGCGCCCGACCCGTTGCGCAGGTTATTATGTTGGCGCAAGGGCCGCCTGCCCGATATAGATGCGATCAGGTTCCCGACGGGTAAACGACCGGGTTCAGCTTGCTGGAGGCCGCATCGCCGGCTTTGAGGCCGGGGAACCACCAGAAGAGATCGTCCGCGCGGTTCTCGTTGTCCGGTTCAGTGAGGTGCGCACCATCCGCGAAGTAGATGACGGTCATCACTTCGCGCATCGTGTCCGTGGGATTGCCGGGCGCCGAGTGAAGCGTCCAGCCGGCGTGGAATGTGGCGTCGCCCGCCTGCATCTCGCCCGCGGAGGACAGCTTCAGCTTCTTTTCCTCGATCATCTTGCGGAAAACGGCATCGGACCGATCGGAAATCTCGAACTCGCCGAGATAGCCCAGGTGCTGCGATTCCGAGGCAAATGTCATCCCCTCCAACCCTGATTTGAGCGGCACCAGCGGCACCCACATCGTGATCGTGTGCTCGGTATCGAGCGGCCAGTAATACTGGTCCTGATGCCACGGTGTCGGGCCGCCCCCAGGTTCTTTGAAGAGCGCCTGGTCGTGGTAAACGCGCACGCCATCGACGCCCATCAACTGGGCGGCAATCCGGGCGAACCTCCGTGCGAGAGTGAAGCGGCGGACGCTCTGGTCCTTCACCCAGAGGTTCATGATCTGCAGAAACGCGCGTCCGTAGGTATCGCGGTCCTGAATGGGGCGCTTCTCGCTGTTGTAGAGCATCGCGGCATCGAGTATGGCGGGACGGTACGCGGCCACGTCCCCCGGCGAGAGAACTCCGGACAGGCGCACGTGGCCGTCGCGGCGGTAACGGACGATATCGGTGTCGTCAAGAGGATAGGCGTCGGACAGGTCCGGCAGGGACTCCGGCTGAACTGGCATGGCACACGCTCCTTATGCTGAGGCTAAGCACAATGATACCCGGGCGCGGTCGATTGCGGCCACACGATTTGGCGGCGGCCTGAGTGAACCGCCCGGAATGGTGATGCCGGCCGGGGCCGCTGCCATCCGCCGCCGTTCAGGCCACATACTGAATTAACACACTCGCTCGCGGACCGCCCGCCGGCCGCTGCCTCAAGGGGAAGAAATATGCACGGAATCTGCCATCTCATCGGTTTCGCCGCGTGCGCCGGCGTCGCGCTTGCGACTCCCGCCGTCGCGGCCGCCCCGCGCGTCCTGTCAGTCGACGACAAGCAGTTTCTGATGAACGGAAAACCGTACCTTATTATCTCGGGCGAGATGCACTATCCGCGCATCCCGCGGGCGTACTGGCGAGACCGATTGCGCAAAGCCCGCGCGATGGGCCTCAACACGATCTGCACATACGTCTTCTGGAACCTGCACGAACCGCGGCCCGGGCGATTCGATTTCAAGAACAATCTGGATGTCGCCGCGTTCGTCCGCGAAGCCGGGGAAGAGGGGCTCAACGTCATCCTCCGTCCCGGTCCGTACGTGTGCAGCGAATGGGATTTTGGCGGGTATCCCGCATGGCTTCTGAAGGACGGCACGATGAAGGTGCGTTCCCGCGATCCGCGCTTCCTGGACGCATGCGCGCGGTACCTGAAGCGACTTGCCCGCGAGCTGGCCCGGTTGCAGAGCAGCCACGGCGGTCCCATCGTGATGGTGCAGGTGGAGAACGAATACGGGTCGTACGGCAGCGACCACGAGTTTATGGAAAAGAACCGCCAAATGATCCGCGACGCCGGATTCGAAGTTCAACTGTTCACGGCGGACGGTCCGGACCAGATTCCGAACGGCGCGCTGGACGACCTGCCTGCCGCATTCAACTTCGGCGGCGGCGCACAGTCGGCGGTTGAAACCGTGCGCAAACACCGGCCAACCGGCCCGCTGATGTGCGGCGAGTACTGGTGTGGCTGGTTCGATCAGTGGGGCGTGGACCACAACGCGCCCGCTGCTGGCCCGAAGGCCGATGACCTGGAATGGATGCTCTCCCGTGGCATCTCTGTGAACCTGTACATGTTCCACGGCGGGACCAATTTCGGTTGGATGGCTGGCGCCAACGATCCGCCATACCTTTCGGACGTTACGTCCTACGACTACGATTCGCCTTTGGACGAGGCCGGCCGCGCCACAGCCAAGTTCACCGCGTTCAAGGCTGTCATCGCGCGCCACCTGCCCCCCGGTACTGTCCCGCCTGCAATGCCCGCTCCGCAGCCCGTCATATCGATCACCGGCATCAGGCTTAATCGCGGCGTCCCGCTTTGGGATGTTCTGCCCGCGCCGGTCCACAGCGACCAGCCGCGGACTATGGAGGATCTCGGCCAATCGTACGGCCTCGTACTTTACCGGACCCGTTTGAAGGCCGGCGCTTCCGGCGACCTGGCCGTGCGCGGTTTGCACGGGTATGCCACCGTGTTCGTGAACGGCCGGAGAATCGGAGCGCTGGACCGCCGAACGGAGGTACGCTCCGTCAAGATCGAGCCTGTTCAAGCCGAGGCGACGCTCGATCTGCTCGTGGAAAATACCGGGCGAGTGAACTACGGCGCCTCGCTGCCGGGCGAACGGCAGGGGATAGTCGGGTCCGTGACCCTTGGACCCGAAACGCTGTCCGGCTGGGATGCCTATTCGCTCCCGATGGACAATGTAACCGGACTGAAGTACGGAGCGATTCCAGCGAGCGGCCCGGCCTTCGTCCGCGGTTCCTTCGCGCTGGAGTCGGTGGGCGATACATTCCTGGATATGCGCGATTGGTCCAAGGGAAACGTCTGGATCAATGGCCACAATCTCGGGCGATTCTGGCGCATCGGTCCGCAGCAGACGTTGTACGTTCCGGGCCCGTGGTTGAGAAAGGGCTCCAATGACGTCATCGTGTTCGACGCCGAATATGCGGGCCAGACAGCTCTTGGCGCGCTGCCCGAACCGATTCTCGACCAACGCCGCGACTGAGGGCCCGTCACCGCCCGCCGGGCGCCGGCGATAGCCTTCGGTCCCCTGTAGCGGCTCCAAGCGCGGCCTGTCAGCCTGTTCGCTTCTCGTGTCCCTCGACGTGTACAACGAGCACGGGGCAGTGCGCGTGACGGATGGCTTCCGTCGCCACACTGCCGGATATGAACCGCCGCCACCCTCCGTGTCCATGGGTCGTGATGGCGATCAAGTCGGCTCCGATCTCCTTCGCCACGTCGTGGAGCACGTCGGCCGGGTGTCCCTGCCGATGCACCGTGTCGATGGTCAGGCCGGAGCCGCCCAACCGGGCGGCCACCTTGTTCAGGTACTGCGCCGTGTGTTCAGCCTCAATCTGCGTGATCTCTTCCAGGTCACACGTCAGGGGCATGTCCAGCGGCGTAAGCTGCACCGCTATCTCCTGAATAGGGCGCGTTGCGCGCAGCAGGGTGATCCGCGCGCCAAACGCCTCTGCGAGCATCCGGGCCGGCGCGAGCGCCTGCTCGGCGAGGGCGGAACCATCGAGTGGAACCAGGATGTTCCGCAAGCCCTTCGCGCTCAGAATTGCGTCCCCGGATCGATCAACCGTGTCTTTCATCATCGTCCTCCTGAACCACCGCGGAACCGGCAATGTGTGCCCGGTGTTGACATCAACACACAAGATGACTCAACATATGACTGGAATAGTCATATGGTCATAGAGGCCTTCGAGCATGTCAAAGCAGCCCTGCGGGCGTGAAAACACAACTGATATCATTCTGGACGCTGCGGACCGACTTATGCAGCATTATGGATACGGCAAGACCACTGTCGATGATATCGCGCATGAGGCCGGTATCGGCAAAGGCACCGTATACCTTCATTTCGACAGCAAGGCCGACGTCGCACTGTCGTGTATCGACCGAATGAACGCGCAGCTGCAGGCTCGCCTGGGGGAGATCGTCGCCGAGCCGGAATCGCCGGCCCTTCAGGTTAAGGAAGTCCTGACCGCCAGGGTGATGTTCCGTTTCGACCACGCACACGCGTACTCCCAGTCCATCGATGAGATATATTCCGCGCTTCGGCCACAGTTGATGGAACGCCGCGAGCGCAACCACGAAATTGAAGCAGGCATCCTTGCCGGGCCGATAGAGGCGGGGATGCGCTCCGGGCAGTTCGCCGCTTGCGATCCTCTCGCCGCTGCGAGAACGCTCATCGTGGCCAGCAATTCGCTGCTCGCCTACAGCCGGAACCCGCGCACACTCGGCGAACGGCATGTGCTCGAGTCCGCGATCGGCGCTGTCGCCGACATGCTGCTTTTCGGCCTGATGGCCCGTGAAACCTGATTGTAATGGTGAACCTGCACACGGGCATGTGTTCTGATTGAAAGAAGTGACAGCAAGGCATTGCTGATTCAGATAGGAAGTTACGGAAATGGCACAAGTGAAGACCGTTGAGACCGAGGCGCCCAGGCTGTCGGCCTCCAATGGCAACGGGTACACCATCGACGCGCCCGAGAGCGGATCGCGCCAGGGCGTGGGGAACAAGAAGCTTGCAGTAGGAATCGCGCTGGCTGTCCTCGTCATCGCCGGCGTTGTTTTCGGCTTCCGCTATTGGGAATTCGCCACAACGCATACGGGCACTGATGATGCCTATGTGACCAGTAACGTCGTCCAGATATCGCCGCAGGTGAGTGGTACCGTCGTAGCCGTAATGGTTCACGATAACCAAGTCGTTCAGAAGGGGCAACTCCTGGCAGTGCTGGACGACGCGACGATTAAGGCCAACGTTGCGCAGGCGAAGGCGAACCTCGACGCGGCCATCGCCCAGGGGCGAGGCGCCGGAGTCACCGTGGATCTCACGCGAGAGACCGGTGGCGCGCTGGTCGAACAGGCTCGGGGCCAGGTGGCTCAGGCCGATTCGGGCATCGCGGGCGCCCGGCAGGACGTAGCGAGGGCCAACGCCGCCGTCACCACATCAATTGCTCAGGCGAGCGGCGCTGAATCCAACATCCGGACCCTTCAGGCCGGCGTGCAGGCTGCGATCGCCGCGCTTGCCAAGGCGTCGGCCGCGGTAGATTCGTCCCAGGCGCAGGTGCTCTCGGCGCAGGCGGCCACCAGAAGCGCTCAGGCGAACCTTGATGCCGCGCAGGCGGCGGCGGATCGCGCAACCCGCGACGCGCAGCGCTACTCCGCCCTGGCCGACCAGGGCGCCATGAGCCGGCAGGTCGCCGATCAGGCGGCCACGACGAGCCGCTCCGCGCAGGCCAATGTAGAGGCCGCCAGACAACAACTGGAGGCTGCCGCCGCAACAGCCGACGCCCGTAAATCGGACCTCGGCGCCGCCCGGGAGCAGGTGCTCGCCGCAAAAGCCAATGTCGCCCAGGCGAAGGCGCAGGTCGCGTCAGGGCGCGATGCGGCCGCCGCGGCCCGCGCCGGGATCGCCGAATCTCAGGCGCTGCGGAACGCGGCTCAGGAGGGAATCAGCACCGCCGAAGCGCGCCGCCAGCAGGCCGAAGGGCAGTTGGGCGCCGCTTCAACCACGTCGGGGCAGGTTGCCGTCAGCCGTTCCTCGCACGCGCAGGCTGTCGCGAAGATCGAGCAGGCCCGCGCCGCCCTGGACCAGGCGAAACTGCAGTTGAGCTACACCCGCATTGTCGCCCCGACAACGGGGTTGGTGAGCAAAAAGACCGTGGAGGTGGGCGCGCTCGTTCAAGCCGGAACGCCGCTCATGGCGATTGTGCCCCAGAGCGACATCTGGATCGTCGCCAACCTGAAGGAAACTCAGATGAACGGTGTCCAGAAAGGCCGCGCCGCGGAAATCGATGTAGATGCGGTGCCCGGACACGTCTTCCACGGGCACGTTGACAGCATTTCCGCCGCGACGGGCGCCACGTTCGCGCTCCTGCCGGCCGACAACGCCTCCGGTAATTTCACCAAGGTGGTTCAGCGCATCCCGGTGAAAATCGCCCTCGACGATGGCCAACCGGAAGCAGACCGCCTGAGGGCGGGCATGTCCGCCGACGTGACGATCGCGATCCACTGAGATGGCCAAACTTCAGGACGAAAATCGAGCGGCGGCCGAGACCGGGCCGCCGCCCGAGCCGCCCGGCGACGAGTACCGCGAGTACTCGGGAGCCGTGCGCTGGGTCATTCTGATCGCCGTGATGCTGGGTACAGTGCTCGAAGTGCTGGACACCAGCATCGTCAACGTGGCGATTCCGGATATGATGGGAAACCTGGGAGCCACGCTGCAGCAGATATCCTGGGTCTCCACCGGCTACATCATCGCGAATGTCATCATCCTGCCGCTCACCGGCTGGCTGTCGTCGCATTTCGGGCGCAAGCGATACCTTGCCGGCTCCATGGTCCTGTTCACCGCCGCGTCGTTCTTCTGTGGGACATCCAGAAGCCTGCACGAGCTGGTTTTCTTCCGCATCCTGCAGGGAGTGGGCGGCGCCGCCCTCCTCTCGACGGCCCAGGCTACCCTCATGGAGGTCTTCCCGCCGATGCAAATCGGAATGGTGCAGGCCATCTTCGCCATCGGCGTTCTGGTGGGTCCAACGGTCGGGCCGACGCTGGGCGGCTGGATCACCGACAACTACTCCTGGCCGTGGATCTTCTTCATCAACCTGCCGGTGGGCATCGCGGCAACAACGCTGACCCTCATGTTCGTCCACGACTCCAAACACCAGAAGCGCGGCAGCAAAGTGGATGTGATCGGCATCGGCCTGCTTGCCGTGGGGATTGGATGCTTCCAGACGCTCCTGGAGGAGGGAAACTCGGAGGGCTGGTACGAGTCACGGCTCATCGTATGGCTCACGGTATGCGCCGTCATAGGCCTCGCGACCTTCGTCTACTGGGAGCTTCACACGGACACCCCGGCGGTCAACTTGAGGGTGCTGAAGCGCCCGGGCCTTGCGCCCGGCATCACATTCGCGGCGGTCCTCGGATTCGGCCTTTACGGCGGGGTGTTCATCCTGCCGGTATTCCTGCAGAATCTGAGGCATTTCACGGCCGCTCAGACCGGCTGGATACTTCTGCCGGGCGGCCTCACCACCGGGTTGATGATGCCATTCGTCGGCCGCCTGGTCTCGAAATACAAGCCGCGCAACCTGACGTTCATCGGGTCATTCGGGTTCATCGCCTCAATGGTTGTGCTCAGCCGAATGACGATTGACACGAGCCAGCAGCAATTGCTTCTGCCGTTGATGCTTCGCGGAGCAGGCATGGGGTTTCTATTCCTTCCGCTCACGCTCGCTACGCTCTCGGGGCTGCGAGGGCGCGAAGTGGCGGAGGCCACAGGGCTCTTCAATCTGTCCCGCCAGGTGGGCGGAAGCGCCGGGATCGCCTTCCTGACGACATTCCTCGATCATCGCATCACGTTTCATCGGGAGATGCTGGGCGAGCACCTCAGCGCCTACAACCCTGTCACCGCGGATCGGCTGCACATCCTCGCCTCGGGCCTGGTGGCAAAGGGCGCCCCGCTGGCCGTCGCTCGGGACCAGGCGCTCGCGGTCATGACCGGTGCGCTGAACTCCCAGGCTTCTATGCTGTCGTTCGAGGATGCCTTCCTGGTGATGGCCGGGGTCTTCATGTGCGCCCTTCCGCTGATCTTTCTCCTACGCAACGCCCGCACCGGCGAAGCCCACGCCGCGCCCGGCCACTGAGCGCGATGGAGTGAGTCGCTGCCGAGTGGAGCGAAGGATCTCAGCGCAACGTCGAGATCCTTCACTCCGCTCAGGATGACGCCCCTGCCGCCGCCTGCTAGATGAGCGCGGCCTTCTGAAATTCCGGTTTGAGAATCGCGTAGAGGTCGCGGAACCTGGCGTAGCCCTCGTCGTAGACTGCGCGGTTGGCCGGGTTCGGCTGCACGGTGGAGACCGGCTTGATGAATGCGTCCGTGGCGGCGGGGACGCTCCCGAAGGTTCCCGCGGCGACGCCGGCGAGGATGGCCGCTCCGTACGCGGGGCCTTCGTCGACGTTCAGGCGGCAGTGTGGCAGGCCCGTGATATCCGCCTGTATCTGAAGCCAGACATCCGATCTGGCGCCGCCGCCGGCCGCGCGGACCTCTTGAAGCGGAACGTTGAGTTCGTGGAAGATGCGGAACGAGTCGTTCAGGCCGTACGCCACGCCCTCCATCACGGCGCGGGCCATGTGGGCGCGAGTATGGCTCAGCGAGAGGCCGAAGAACACGCCGCGCGCGTTGGGGTCCTTGTGCGGGGTCCGCTCGCCGCTCAGGTATGGAAGGAACGTGAGCCCCTCCGACCCCGGCGGCACGGACAACACGTCGGCGTTGATCTCGGCGTAACTCGCATATCCCATCGTGTCCCGCAGCCATCGCAATGCGCCGCCGGCGGAGAGCATCACCCCCATCACGTGCCATGCGCCCGGCACGGCGTGGCAGAACGTATGGATACGGCCCTGCGGGTCGATCCATGGCTTGTCGCTGTAGGCAAACACAACGCCGGATGTACCGACCGTGGACGATACGACGCCGGGCCGCGTGATGCCGGCGCCAACCGCGCCGGCCGCCTGGTCCCCGCCGCCGCCGCAAATGAGAACGCCGGCCGGAAGCCCGGTCTCCGCCGCGGCGGAGGCGCTGACCGAACCGGCAACGGTGGAGGATTCAACCTCCTTTGCGAACCACGCGCGTTTGATGTCGAGTGCGGCCATCACCTCATCGGACCAGCGCCGATTGGGAACGTCGAAGAGCGTTGTGCCGCTCGCGTCGGAGACATCCGTGAAGAACTCAGCGCTGAGGCGCCACCTGATGTAGTCCTTCGGCAGCAAGACCTTCTCGATGCGGGCGTAATTCTCCGGTTCGTGGTTACGGACCCACAGGATCTTGGGCGCCTGAAACCCGGTGAGGGCGGGGTTGGCGGTAATGCGCTGGAGAGTCTCGGCGCCCACCTTTCGGGTGATCTCGGCGCATTCCGCCTCGGTCCGCTGGTCGCACCAGAGGATGGCCGGGCGGATGACGGCCCCCGCCGAATCCATGAAGACCGCGCCGTGCATCTGGCCCGTCAGGCCCACGCCGGCTATCGGATCGCCGCCGGCCGCGCCGACGAGGTCGCGGATGACGGCGACAGTCCCCTGCCACCAGTCCTCGGGATTCTGCTCCGCCCAACCCGGATGCGGAGTCAGGAGCGGATATTCGCGCGTCGCCGATGCGGCGATCGCGCCGTCCGGGCGAATCGCAAGGCCTTTGACGCCGGAAGTTCCGATGTCCAGACCGATCAGCAGAGGAGTTGCCATTGAGTTAATCTCCGTTCGTGGGAATCAGGATCAGCCGTGCCGTGACTGAGGTTAGCATTCGCCCGGAGGGCCAAACAACCGGGCTAAGGAATCGCGACCGGCGGCCCGGACAGCCAGCGTCGGGCGGCCGCGGTCAGTGCGGCATCCGCCACGGAGCGCATCGCTGCGGAGTACTCGGCGTCGTAGGCGGCGCCATTGCCGGCCAGCTCCCAGAACGCCAGCCAGTAAGCCCTGTCACGCGCTGTCTGATGCCTGGAGGCATAGAGTTGCACCGCCCGTGCGCGAGCGCTGCCCCAGTCCGTGCGCGTATCCAGCGCGGCGCTCTTCCAGATGGAGGCCAGGTCGTCGCGGACCTTGGCGCTTTGCCCCGGAGCGCGCGAAAAGAGCGCGATTGCGCCGGGCGCCAGCCTTCGAGGGTAGACGGCGCCGCTTTCGTACCCGGTGCCTTCAACGTCGCGGAGCGTGCGGAAAATGGCCGAGGTCTTGCCCAATCCCATCGCGGCGGATATCACTTCCATCGCGGGCGCCAGCCCGTCTGTCGCTGCCGGGGCGCGGTATCCCGCGAACGCAAAGGTGTTCGACGGATTTCGATGGGGGGTGTCATGCGCCCGATGGCGGCGCACAACCGTGTCGGCCACCCGCGGCAGTCCCCCAAACCAGTTTTCCGCCTCCGCGGAGACGTTGAGCCCTCGAAGGTCGCCCGACGCACAAAGCACCATCGAATGCGCCTTGTAGCACGACTCGAACAGCGAACGCAGAGTGTCTCGCGGCGGCAGGTCGGGAAGCGGCGGCGCAGGCACATCGAGCCCCAGGCGGGACTGCCAGATTTCAAAGTCCCGCTGCCAATCCGTGGGCGCTTCGTCGCGATCCTCCTCGCCGTTCCGTTTTACCGCCCGGATGAGAGTGGTGTTGTTCCAGACCGGCGTTTCGATGAACGCGGCGAGCAGGCGGATCGCCGTCGCCGCCTGGGCACGCGTTGTGACGGCGGTGAACGTGGTGACGTCTCCCTCAGTGACCACGCGGACGTCGCCTTCCACGGCCATCAACGGGAACCGGCCAGGGGAGCGGTGGTTGGCGGGTTCGATGAGAATCCTTCCGAGCACCCGCGCAGCGCCGGGCGCGTCCGGCGGGTCGTCCGCGTCACCGGCGCGGACCATCAGGAGGACGGCCACTCGATCCGATTCCGGTTCATCATTTGCGACGACCCGGAAGCCGTTGCGAAGCGAAGAGACAACAGGCGCGGCGCGCACGGGAAGGCACTCCGCGGCCGCGGCCATCGCCCAGAGCCCGAGGGGAATGAAACGCCTACAGCGTATCACGGAACCAGCCAACCGTCAGATCGAACAGTCGGGTTTGGCGCTCGAAGCCGAGCCATCCGTGGTCCGCGCCATCGACAGCGACGAATTCGCGGCGTCCCGGCCCATCGAGGTAGGCCCGGGCGTCCGGTTCGGTAACGGCGAGATCTTCGGTGCCGCGGATGATGCGGACGGGGCCTCCCCATCGGCGGGCCGCCTCCACGGGCGCATGGTTTGCGAGGTCGTCGATGAACCCCCGGCCCAGCACGTAACCGCCGATGTCGAGGGTGGGCGCGTCGCCGATATCGGGCAGAAAGCGGTCGAACTGGCGCGATGGATTGGACACGGGTGCCCAGAGGACCATGGCTTTGATGTCGTCTCGGCGGCCTGCCGTCAGTGGAGCCACAGTCCCGCCCATCGAGAAGCCCAGGATACCCAGACGGTCGGTGTCAATGCCGTTCTGAGCGCGCAGGACATCGACGGCCTTGACCGCGTCCAGCACTTCGCCGCTGATCGTCATATCGCGAAAATCGCCGTCGCTCTCACCGCTGAAGCGGCAGTCGAAGCGAAACGCGGCGATCCCGGCCTCAGTGAGGCGCCGCGCGCATTTGACGAAGACGTTGTTGCATTCCAGGCGATGTCCGGTGAAGCCGTGGCACATCACCACGGCGGGGTGGGGGCCGGGACCCGCCGGACGGTGCAGCGTCGCATAGAGATTGAGACCTTCATTTTCGAAACGTATCTGTTCAGGTGGTGGTGTCATGGGTATTGGTGTGTCAGGCAAGAGGCGTCAGGCGCCGGTGGCGGGCGACGCGGAGCGGCGCTCCTCGGCGGCGGAGCGCCCCACATAGAGCGGGGCAAGGGTCATGACGTCGTCGCTCTCGCCGCGGACAATTCTGGGATAGGCGAGGTAGGCGACATTCAAGGCGTGCGGGCGGTGTGCGCCCTCCAGAATCGGCATCCCCGTGCCTGGGAGGCCTTCATTCAGTGCGGCGTCGCCCAGCAGCAGCACGCCGGCGTGTGAGAGCGCGAGCTGCTCCCTCAGTTCGTTTGTCGTGAGCACCTCGATGGTACGGTCTTCGGGGCACGTCGGTGGTTCATACCATCGGACGTAGTACTGTCCGCGCCTCGACGTGAGCGTCACAGCCAGCCGGGTCCCGGCTAACAGCAACGGCTCATAGGTCAGCGCGATGACATCCATCGTTTCCACTCCGATGATCGGGATGTTGAGGACCTGGGCCATGGTCTTTGCGGTCGCCACGCCGATGCGCAGCCCCGTGAAAGATCCCGGACCGATGGAAACAGCGATTCCCGTCAGATCTTCGGGCGTCAGGCCTTCGTCCATTAGGAGCGCTTCGATGGTGGGGACCAGACGCCGGCTGAGTTCCATGGCGTTGACGAACGAGTGTGACGCCAGGGGGCCATTCTCGTTCCACAGCGCCACGGCACACCACTGCGTGGCTGTTTCAATCCCCAATACCAGCGGCATGGCACTCCTCCATCAGGCGCCGGGAGGCGCCTCCCTGGGCGCGGAACGTTGCGCGCCTCGCATCCCCGTCGTATTCAAAATGAATCTCGAGAGAATCGACGGGCAAAGCGCCTCGGATGTTGCCTGCCCACTCCACGACCAGCGCCCAACCCCGGTCAAGATACTCGTGCAAGCCGAGTTGCTCGGCATCCGCTGCGCCGTTGAGGCGGTAGGCATCCACATGCAGCAACTGTACCCGGCCCGCCCGGTACTCCGACATCAGTGCGAACGTTGGGCTCAACACGTCGTCGGGGATTGCGAGACCATGGGCGAGGCCCTGTGTGAAAGTTGTCTTGCCCGCGCCGAGTTCGCCGTCCAACAGGAGAACATCTCCGGGCCGCAGGCACGCCGCAACGGCGGCGCCCAGCGCGCGGGTCGCCTCGGGGGTTGGCAGATGGTATACGACGCCCTGTTGTGGGTTGGCGATGGTCATGGGCTGCAATCAGAAGTGCCGGAACGCGCGTGGCTCTACGGCTACGGTTGAGCCGTCGTTACGGACCATAGAGATGCCCTCACCCTCAACGATGCGCCCGATGCGGGTGAGGGTGGGCGCGGGGTGCTCTTCCTGAATCGCGGCCATCACGCGGTCGGCGCCGGGTTCGACGGCCATGAGCAACTCGTAATCCTCGCCACCGAACAGCGCGAGGTCCAGCGGATCCCATCCAAACCGCTCGCCCAGCGGAGCGAGTTGCGCGTTCATTGGGAGCTCAGCTTCATCGAGAACGGCGCCCACTCCGCTCTCTTCGCAGATATGCGCCAGATCGCCGGCGAGCCCATCGCTGAGATCTATCATCGCGTTCACGATTCCTGCCTGCGCCACAAGCCACGAAGTAGGCAGCCACGGAATCGGGCGTGTGTGGCGAGTGTAGAAAGAGACAGACGCCTTGGGTTCTCCTGCCTGCAGGAGCCGTAGGCCGGCCGCTGCATCGCCCAGCGTGTTTGTGACCCACAGGTCGTCTCCGGGCTTCGCGCCCGCGCGGGTGACGGCTTTGCCGTGTTCCACGTAACCGAACGCCGTCACGCTGATGGATGTGTGCGGAGCCGACACGATGTCGCCTCCCACGATGGGCGCGCGATAGAGGCCGATGAGCTCGCATGCCCCGTCGTAGAACTCCAGCACTTCTTCAACCGTGGTGTCGTTCTTCAGTCCGAGAGTGATGAGGAAACCGGCGGGCGCCGCCGCCATGGCGGCGAGATCGCTGAGGTTTACCGCGAACGATTTCCAGCCGAGGCGGCCCCAGTCCGTCCATTCGTGGCTGAAATGGACACCTTCAATGAGAGCATCGGCCGTCATGACGAGGTCGAATCCCGCCGGCGGGGTCATCACCGCGCAGTCGTCGCCAATCCCCTGCACAACACCCATCTCGCGGAGCCGCGCAATAAGACCAAACTCGCCAAGATCTGAAACTAGCATAGGGTTATTCTATCCACAAAGGCGCAGACGAGCGATGAGGTAGGAACGATGAACGATGAACCCCGTATGCGGAATTCATCGTTCTTCGTTCCTACCTCATCGTTTCACTATGCGGCGTTGATGATTCCCAGGAAGTCCTCGGCCTTCAGCGCCGCGCCGCCAACCAGCGCGCCGTCGATGTTCGGCTTGCCCAGGAGTTCGCTGGCGTTGGACGCTTTTACGCTGCCGCCGTACTGGATGCGGACGGCCTCGGCGACGGCGTCGCCGTAGAGCTTCTTCACGGTATCCCGGATCACGCCGCACACGCGGTCGGCTTCATCGGCGGCGCAGACTTCGCCGGTGCCGATGGCCCACACGGGTTCATACGCGATAACGACTCTGGCCATCTCTTCCGTGGTGATGCCTTTCAGCCCACCCTGGATCTGGGAGGCGACGACGGAATCCGTCGTGCCGGCCTGGCGCTCGGAGAGGAGCTCACCACAGGCTACGATAACGTTCAAGCCGGCGGAAAGGGCGAAACGCGCCTTGGCGTTTACGCTGGCATCGTTGTCCCCGAAGACCTTCAACTGCGCCGGGTCATCCACCTTCTCCTCAACGCCGAAACGCCCGCGCGTTTCGCTGTGGCCAACGATAACCCATGACGCGCCGGCGTCCTTGAGATACTGCGGCGAAACCTGGCTGGTGTACGCGCCCTTTTCCTTCCAGAACGTATTCTGGCCGGCCACCGCGATCTTCGAGCCCTTGAGGGCCTCGGCCACGGCGTAGAGGGCTACGAACGTCGGCGCCACGGCCACGTCACAGGGCGGGTTGGGCAGCGCGTTCTTCAATTCGGTGGCGAGGGCGACCCCCTCGGCGATGGTCTTGTTCAGCTTCCAGTTGCCGGCAATAAACTTGCGTCGCATTCATTTCCCTTTCGTTGCGAGTTCAGGTAAGCGCGGCTATATGTCATCCTGAGCGCAGCGAAGGATCTCAACATTACGTGGAGATCCTTCGCTGCGCTCAGGATGACATGCATCGCGACCTGGTTGTCTTCTATACAATGCTCGGTTCGAGCGTGATCTTCAATTCGGAATCCAACGCTTGCGAGATCAGGCAGTAGTTTTCCGCGTGGTGAGCGGTATCAAGCGCTTTCTGCCTGACGCCCTCATCGGCGCTGTCCACCGTGAGCACGGGCTTCAATCGGATCGCCGTGAACTTCAGCGATTTGTTCGGCTGGCGTACAACATCGCCCTCCGCCGCGACCTCGATCTTAGTAATGGGCAGGCGCTTCCGTTCGGCGATCACGGCCAGCGTGATGCTGTAACAAGCGGCAACCGCCTGAACGAGCATTTCCTCGGGATTCGTCCGACCCGGAGCGCCGCCCAACTGATGCGGCCGCCCGTATATCATCTCGCGGTCTTCCATCCGAAGATCACCATCGCCGTCGCTATCACCGTTCCACACGCTGTGCACGTGGAAGACATGCTTCTCATCCGCCATTGCCGTATCTCCTTGATTACCGAATATGGATAACGCTATGTTGCGATGCACCAATGGTGTGAAACAACAAATTCCTGCCGAGCGTTCCTACTTGTCGAGCAGCGCCACGAGCCCCGGCAACTGCTTGCCTTCAAGGAACTCGAGGCTGGCGCCGCCGCCGGTACTGATATGGCTGACTTTGTCCGCGAAGCCCAACTGCTCGATGGCCGCCGCGCTGTCGCCGCCCCCGATGATGCTCAGGCTGTCGCTGTCGGCGATGGCCTGCGCGATGGCGCGGGTACCCGTGGCGAACTCATCGTCCTCAAACACGCCCATTGGGCCATTCCAGATGACAGTCTTGGCTGACTTAACGACGGCGCTGAACGCTTCAATGGTCTTCGGCCCGATGTCAACGCCTTCCATATCCGCCGGGATGTTGTCCACCGAAACGGACTTGACCTTCAGCGTGGCGCGATCTTCCGGCGAAAGGCCAAGCGGGAACTTGTCCACGATGGTCGCGTCCACGGGGAGGCTGATCTTGCCGGCGCCCTGGACCAGAACGGATTTGCAGGCCTCAACGAAATCTTCGGCGAGCAGGCTGGTGCCGATTTCCTTGCCCTGAGCCTTCAGGAAGGTATAGGCCATTCCGCCGCCTATGATGAGCGCATCAACCTTTGGCAGCAGGTTCGTCACAACGCCGATCTTGTCTTTGACCTTGGCGCCGCCAAGAATCGCGACGAACGGACGGGCGGGCGCTTCGAGGGCCTTCGCCAGAAAATCGATCTCTTTGCCCATCAGATAACCGGCAACGGCGGGGAGGAGGTGCGCGACGCCTTCCGTGGACGCGTGCGCCCTGTGCGCGGCGCCGAAGGCATCGTTGACGTAGATGTCCGCGAACGACGCGAGCACCTTGGCGAACTCGGGATCATTCTTCTCTTCGCCCGGGTAGTATCGAACGTTCTCGAGGAGCGCAATCTCGCCGTCCTTCAAAATGGCGAGCTTCGCGGCTGCGTCCGGCGCCGTGATGTCACTGACAAAAAGGATCGGCTTTCCCAGTAGCTCGCCGAGGCGCTTGGCCACCGGAGCGAGGGTGTACTTGGGATCCGGCGTGCCTTTCGGCCGGCCAAGGTGCGCGGCCACGATGACCTTGGCGCCCCGCTCCAGGAGGGCATTCAGCGTGGGAAGGGCCGCGCGGATCCGGCGATCGTCCGTTATGGCGCCGGTGGAGTCCTGCGGCGTGTTCAGGTCTTCGCGAACCAGCACGCGCTTGCCGGCGACTACGATATCGTCAATGGTCTTCTTATTCATGGTCGCTTCGCTCCATAGGGAAAAGGGCTGAGGATTGAGGGCCGAGAGGGACAAACCCATCTCAGCCCTCGCTTCTCAGCCCTCAGCCCTCAGTGTTTACAGGCCTTTTTGGACCATCATCACGATGAGGTCGGCTACGCGGCTGCTGTAACCCCACTCATTGTCGTACCAGGACACAACCTTGATGAACCTCGGCGAGAGGGACTTCGTGAGGCCGGAGTCGAAGATGCTGCTGTGCGCATTGGCGATGATGTCCGAGGACACGATGGGGTCGCTGGTGTATTCGAGGATGCCCTTCATCGGGCCTTCCGCGGCGGCCTTCATCGCGGCGTTGATCGCTTCAACGGAGGCGTCCTTCTGGAGGGCGACGGTCAGGTCAACGCAGGAGCCCGTGGGCACCGGCACGCGCAGAGCATAGCCATCCAGTTTTCCCTTGAGTTCCGGGATAACCAGGCTGATGGCCTTGGCGGCGCCGGTGCTGGTGGGGATGATGTTCACGGCGGCGGCGCGGGCGCGGCGAAGGTCCTTGTGGACCTGATCGGCGACCTTCTGGTCGTTGGTGTACGCGTGTACGGTCGTCATGAATCCGTATTCGATACCCCAATTGTCCTGGAGGACCTTGGCGAACGGCGCTAGGCAGTTGGTGGTGCAGGAAGCGTTGGAGACGATGTTGTGCTTGGCGGGGTCATACGCCTGGTCGTTCACGCCGAGGACGATGGTGATGTCTTCGTTCTTGGCGGGGGCGGAAATAATGACCTTTTTCGCGCCACCGGCCGTGATGTGTACTTTGGCCTTCTCGGCGTCGGTGAAGAAGCCCGTGGATTCCACGACAATCTGCGCGCCGACGCTGGCCCACGGGATGTTCGCGGGATCTTTCTCCTTGAACACCTTGAGTGTCTTGCCGTTAACCTTCAGGTCTTCGCCATCGGTTTCGACAGTGCCCTTAAATGTGCGGTAGTTGGTGTCGTACTTCAGGAGCGTGGCGTTGGTCTTCGCATCGCTGAGGTCGTTGATCGCGACGATTTCGATCTGGTCGCCATAACGCTCGGTGATGGCGCGGTACGATAGCCGCCCGATCCGTCCGAACCCGTTGATTCCCACTTTCACGGCCATAACAAACTCTCCTTCTTGTTGGTGAAAAGCCCGGACCCATTATGTTGCGCGCGGGGCCGGAGACGCCAATCGAGATATCTTTATCCCTTACCGATTTCATTCTACACCGGGCTTATCTTCGGTTGCAACTAGTCGCGTCATTTTTGACGCATTCCGTCACGGCGTGCGTTGCGTCACCGGACGGAGCGGCCGCGTGGCGGCCCAGAGCGCGTAACAGGTGGCCGTTCGCGAGCAGATACCCACATTTGTCCGCCCGCTTGCCAATGATATTGCCGCGAACGAAGGTTGAGCCAGCCTGCGCATTCTGCTTGGAATCCTTCTCGGCGCGGGCAATGCCTCAGGAGGTTCGTTATGCACGTGAAAAGCTTGTTGGCGGCACTCTTTGTGGCCGCCGCCATCACCACGTCGGCGTACGCGGGCGTGATCGACGTGGCGATGGACCATCAGATCAATTTCGGCATGCCCGGCACGCCGCAGTTACCCACCGGAAACGCCATCTACACGCCGCAGACCGGGTTCGAGGGCACGCCCGGCCCCGTTACGTTTGGAACAGACGGCACTGTCGGCTGAACCCGCCATGGCTTCTCGGGAGGCGGGTGGTACTACCTGTACCTGGATACCGCCCTCGCCGGGCTTGGCACCATCGACCTGGGCGCCGCGGGCTCCACTATCTCGTTCGATGCCCGATTCTTCCAGGACCCGCAGACCAACACGAGTCCTTATGGCGATGCCCCGATCTTCGTCCGCGCGTATCAATACGATGCCAGTGGCGCCAGCCTCGTTGGCTACAAGGATTTCAGCATCGTCTGGGCAACGCAGGCGCCGTGGAACAACCCGATCTACCCCACGTGGTCGCGCGCGACCGTTAACATGAGCGGCGCCGGAACCGTCAACGGCGCGTGGACCGGAAAGGTCAACCGGCTGCGCTGGTACGGCACCGACTGGGCCGGCCATGGCCAGGACTTCATAGACGTGAAGAACGTGGCCTTCGCCGGCGACGGCGTCGTAGGCGCGGTTCCAGAACCGGGTTCGATGGCGCTGCTCCTGGCCGGCTTGCTGCCCTTCGCCGCTCGCCTTCGGAAACCCAAGGTCTGAGCTGACGGAGCGGGAAACCAGAGCAATGCGCAGCGAGACCGGCTTCGTGCCGGTCTCGCTGCGCATTGTGATAATCGGGCGATCCGAGCACGATATCGTCGCGAAAGCCCGGCCCGCGGGCTGCGCCGCAAGAAAGATTAAGAATAAGTGAAAATGCGCTTGACGCGGGTTCACCGTCTTGATATACTAAAAAACGCGTCCGGGGTCGAACCTCCGGGTGGCAATGCCTTAGCACCTTGACAATCGAGCAGCGTATCTGGTGAGCCTGCTGGTTTCTGTAATGGAGCCGGTGGGACAAAGAAACTAGTTGAGAACTAGTGATTGGTCTCTCTCTTTGATGGGAGGGATTAAGAAGCAAAACTCTTGGCTAGGGTTTGACCTCTAAACGAGACTGAGCGGTGGGTTAGCGATAACCTGCTGATACAGATAAAATCTATGGAGAGTTTGATCCTGGCTCAGGACGAACGCTTGCGACGTGCCTGAGAAATGCAAGTCGAGCGGACATGAGGATTTCGGTCTTTGTGTTAGCGGCGAACGGTCG
>DASXVS010000002.1 GCA_036504095.1 Armatimonadota bacterium
CGTCGGGTCGTGGCTGTGGCTCTGGCTTCCTTCAGACCCCACCTCGCGGTGACGCCCTTGCCGTCGCTTAACGGTTCCGATTCCCTTTACCGTAGAGGACTTTCACCTCCGAGAACGGGCGCATGCCCGGCGTACATGAAAAGGGTGGGGGCCGAAGCCCCCACCCTCCACATTTTTACCACTGTTCGTGCGGGACTTTACCGAACGCCGATGAGGTGAACGGTTCCGTCCGGGGAAGTGGCGATCAGGTAGTCCGCGCCAGGGGTCTGGCCTGTGGCGGACATCGGGCCGCGAACCGGGCTCATCACGGCGATCATCTGCTGGTCGTCGCCGTTCAGCGGCTTGCAGGAGAGGATCTCCTTGTTTTCGGTCGCGCGGTAGAGAACGTTGTTCGACGAGACCGGCATGCTCTGGGATCCGCCCGTGTTGTCCGGGTTGAACAGGCCGGGCAGCGTGTAGCCCATGAAGGAGCCGGCGTTGTCGAACGAGGAGATTCGGCCGTCAGACGTTCCTGCCTGAATCAGGTTGGAGCGCTTTTCGTAGAAGGCGCTCAGCGTCAGCGGGCTCGACAGTTCGAATGGATGACCATCGGATACGCCCGTGGCGACGTTCAGCTTGAGGAGCGTGGTGCCGGTGCCGGTGCCGACGTAGACCGCGTCGCCAACGGTCAGCGGGGAGGTGGTGGTCGGGGTGGCGACGGTACTCTGAATGGACAGGTCGGAGTAGCGCACGGTGAACAGGCCGTCGTTGCTGCCGACGAAGATCAGACCGTTCATCGGTACCGAGGCGGCCGATGTCGAGATGGCGCCGTCGCTCAGTTTGACGGTCAAGGGAGCGGTGAGGGTCGTCGGGATCTTGTAGAGAAGGGTCTGGTTCAGGTCAGAGCGGAACACCGGAACCACGATAGTGTCGGTAGGTTCGCCGGTGAGGGTCTTGTCCACGACGGCCATGCCGGAGTAGATGTGGGCGTTCGGGTCCAGCTGTACCGAATTAATCAGGGCGCCCGTCTTGAGGTCGAACGCATAAACTGTTCCGGTGTCGGTGCCCACGTAGAGAGCGTCCTTCAGGACGGCGGAGCGGCCAGGAACCTTGCCGCTCAGGGTTTTGCCGCCTTCCCAGCCGGGGGCGTCATTGCCGGTGGCGGGGTCAAGGACGAACAAAGTGCTGCCGGAGGCAACAATAGCGCGGCGGGCATCATCAGTCTGGGTTGCCGCGGTTGCGGAACCTTCGATTGCGGTGCCGAGCAGGCGGCTCTGGATAGGAACGGTGAGGGTTCCGCCGATCAAGCCGCCGTGAAGCGTGCCGAAACCAACTTGGACCCTGGTGTACTTGCCCGTGAACTTCCCGGGGTTGAACGCGGCGTAGTCCGTGGTGTTGAATGGCGGGACAGAGCTCTCGGCGCCGGCCTTCGCGTTCAGCACGCCACTCAATTGGGCGTTTGCGGCGGCGTCATAAACGGCCACGATGTTGAACGTGCCGGATTCAACGTTGGCGGTGATGCCGCCGGAATATGTGATCCGGAACACGCCATCGTACATCACTGTTGTGCCGATGACCGCGGTTGCGGTACCGTCGAGGACCACGGTGTACTTGCTGAGGTCGCGGTCCAGAAGCGGCGGGGCGCCGACGGCGAGGTATGCGGCAAGCGGACCGCTCGCATGGAACGGGTCGCCCACTTCAGCCTTGTTGACGTCCAGGTTGCCCGGGGCCTTGCTGTTGATGATCGTACCGTCGGCGATGCTGGCACTGAAGCCGAGAACGCCGCCCTGCAGGGAACCGCTTACGATGCCGGTTGCGGAGCCGAGGACAGTGGGTTTGTAGGTACCGGTGAAAACTCCCGGGTTGAAGATCGCGTAGTCTGTGTTGTCCCACGGCGTCTGGGTCGTCGCGTTGCCGTTCGTCGCGATCAACTGCGCCGTGAGCTTCGCTGCCCCTGTGAACGGCTCGTTATAACTCGCCAGGAGACTCAGGCTGCCGGTTTCGATCACCAGGCCGGACGGGAAGTCAGGGGCTGTATACGTCAGCGTGAACGTGCCGACGTAGGTCACCAGAGTTCCCGTGACGTTCGTCACGGTGGCGTTGAACCCGAGGGTATAGCTGCTGAGGTCGTTATTGTTCAGCGGCGGGCCGCCAATGGTGTAATAGGAAGCGAGCGGCGCCAATAGCGAGAACGTATCGCCAACTTCTGCGTGCGCCGTATCGGTGTTGCCGGGAGCCTTCTGGTTCTGAACGGTGGTGTCCGAGATGCTGGTCGCAAATCCGATGTTGCCCGCGTTCAGGTTGCACGCCAGAGAGCCGTGGGTGTAGTCACCAGGGGCCGGCTTATAAACGCCGTAGAACCGGCCGGGATTATACAGGGAAAAATCTGTGTTGTTCCACGGAGCAGGAAGCGGCAGCTTCGCATCCGCGAGCAGAAATCCGGTCAGAACGGCCGACCCGTCCGGCCCGTAGACCGCGCGCACGTCCAGTTCGCCCGTCACAATGGTGAGGGATACGGAACCGGTGTACTTGAGAGTGAACGTTCCTTCGTATCGGACCTGGTTGCCGGTCACTTGTGTGGCCGTACCGGTCAAATCCGCGGTGTATTTGTTGAGGTCATTGTCGTTGATCGCCGGGGCGGCGCCGGACGAGCGATAACTCGTGAACGCTGCACCGGTGACCGTGAAAGTGTCTCCGACTTCCGCCACGTTTACGTTGGTGTTGCCCGAACCCTTGACGTTAGTAACCGTAGCGTTCGCGACCGTGAAGCCGAACCCATCCGCCCAGGCGCGATTAACGCATAACCCGGTCAGAAGGAGCAAGGCAGCGGCCCATCTCATCTTCATCGTCTGACTTCCTTTCGAGTGGCTGGTAAGCACCGGGCGCGCCGTCTTGCGCGCCCGCAATCTGAAAGAACACGTGGACCGCTTCAACCGACATCACGACGGAAGGCAGCCCAACTTGCCGACTATTCCTGCATCGGGAGTTGCGCGCCGCAAACTCAGGGCACGCACTCGCGCAGCGACCTTATATGCGGAAATCAGAGGGTTGGCGAACGAAAGGGACCCGTCGCATTTTGACCGGCCCGGGATGTCACGACGACGCGCTTCTTTGCACGCCGAGTGAACACGCAACCTGGAAGGCTGAGTATGATGTCTGTTCGCTCCGTCCCCGGCCGCGAAAGATCGCCGCCGATCCCGCCCGCTATCTTCAGCGTGACTCCTGCTGCAAAGGTTCCATGTCACGCCGAATGCCATGAGCACACCAGTAATGGTAACGTCTAGCGCCCTGAATGTTCTAATGAAAGCAAAATTTCAGGGAACTATTTGCGCTCACGTCCACGCGTCGGTTGCGCCCGGCGCCGTATCCAACAGTTTGACGCGCCGACACCCCGTGTGGTTCTTCCCTTTTCGCACAAACCCGCCGCAAAATACGGTATGCCCTTCAACACACCCACCTGCCGCCTGATCGACGCCTCCGAGCACGACGCCTGGAACGCCTTCGTCGCCGCCGATCACTCCGGCGACCTTCTCCAGTCAACCGCCTGGGGCGAACTCAAAGCCGCCAGCAGTTGGGAGCCCTCGGTCATCGCCGCGTTTCGCGAATCCCGCATCGTCGGTGGCATGATGCTGCTCCGCCGCGCCCTTCCGTTGGGCAAAGCGCTGTTCTATGCGCCCCGCGGGCCGGTGTTGGATTGGAACGATGCCGCCGTGGTGAACGCCGTCGTGTCGACCGCGCGCGAATATGCGATATCGCGCGGCGGCATCGTCGTGAAGGTGGACCCGCCGTTCGAGGACGAATCGGCGGCCGCGACGCTGATCTCCACGGGCTTCAAGCCGGTTGGTGGTTGCGGCGGGTTTGGAGGCACACAACCACGCTGCGTCATGCAGTTGGACCTCCAGCGACCGCTTGACGACATTATCGCTTCCTTCCACCAGAAATGGCGCTACAACATCCGCCTCGCGGCAAAGAAGGGTGTTACGATCCGGATGTCGCAGGATCGCGCCGACCTTCCCACGTTCTACGCCGTCCTCCGCGAAACGGCCAGGCGCGATGGTTTCCTGGTTCGCTCCCAGGCTTATTTCGAGTCGATGTGGGATGCGCTGGTCCCGCGCGGCTGGATGCGCCTGTTCCTGGGCGAGGCCGAAGGCGATACCGTCTGCGGCGCACTGACCTACCTCTTCGGCGACAAGGCCTGGTACACCTACGGCGCCAGCTCGAACCTGCACCGCGAGAAAATGCCCAACTACCTTATGCAGTGGGAGATGATCCGCTGGGCACACGAACAAGGCTGCCGGTGGTATGATTTCCGCGGCGTCTCGTGCACGCCGGACGATCCGGATGACAAGACGGCCGGCTTGAACCGCTTCAAGAGCGGTTTCAACCCGCGTTTCGTCCGGTATATCGGCGAGTTTGACCTCCCGCTCTCCGGACCGGCTTACTGGGCTTTCACGAAGGCTCTGCCAAAGGCGCGGGCCATGATGAAACGCACCCGCGGCCGCGAATCCGCGGAGGCCCCGGAATGAGCGCCCTGCCTACCGCGTGGGTCGAGGTCGATACCGACGCGATCCGGCACAACTACCGCGAGATCAAGCGATTCGTGGGGCCGGACGTGGACGTCATGGCGGTCATCAAGACCAATGGCTGCGGTCACGGTCTGGAACTCGTCGCCGAAGCCCTCAGGAACGAGGCCGGCTGGTTCGGCGTGAGCACCGTGGAGGAAGGAATTCGGGCACGCTCCGTCGCTCCGAACAGTCGAATCCTGGTCTTTCACCCGTGCGGCCCGTGGAACGCAGCGGCCTTGGTTGAGCACGACCTCATCGCCACAGTGGACTGCGAGACCGGCGCGTCTGCACTTGCCGAGGCCGGCCGCCGGGCCGGCAGACTACCTATGGCGCACCTCAAGATTGACACGGGGATGAGCAGGTTCGGGGTCCGGGCCGGCGATTTCGAGACGATGCTTCGCGTGATCGCGGTTCCTGGAATCGCCTGGGACGGCGTCTATACGCATCTCTCCATCGCGGCCGCGCGAGGCAACGGGGCGCGCCTGCACCTGACGGCGTTCGATGCGGCTCTGGCACGCCTTCAGGAAGCGGGCTTTCAACCTCCGGTTGTCCACGCCCTCAACAGCGCGGGCACCCTGCGGTTCGCCGAACACCGATACAGGCTTGTCCGTTGCGGCACCCTTATCTATGGGCAGTATCAGCCCAACGTTCCCCATTCTCTGAACCTGAAGCCCACCTGGACTCTGAAGGCCAGAATCGTTTCCCTGCGTGAATTGCCGGCCGGTACGGGCGTCGGTTACGGCGCCGAGGGCATCACCAGGCGTCCCAGCCGCATCGCCACGCTGCCCATCGGATTCGCTGACGGCCCCACCCTGCTCCCGAGAAGTGCATTCGAGCGCGAAAGAGGCGTCCGCGCCTTGGTGAAGAAAGCCCTGGGGCGGGACCGGATGATGGTGCAGACCGAGCACGGCGCGGCCCCCGTAATAGGCCGGGTAGCTTCTCAATCCATGATGCTGGACGTCACCGATCTTCCCGTTGTCAAACTCGGCGACGTCGTTGAAGTACCGTCTCGGCGCCTCGTGGTCGGCGAGCACATCCCACGCGTCCCGATCACCGGAGGAACGGGCTGACTGCCGCGGCCTACCCACCCAGTTCGGCCATCAGGCGCTCCTCGGCGTCTTCGTTGGAAAGGTTGTGTTTCGCCCGCAGGACGGAAACGCCCACCACGGGCGGGTATGCCTGGTCAGCCAGCATTCGCGGATGGATGTATTCCATCACTTCATGAAGCAGACGGCATGCCGGCTCGTAGTCCAATCCGGCGAGGCGCTTGATATACCGCGTGGATCGGTCGATGAGTTTCAGGTTGCTGGGGACGACCCAGACCATCGTGTTGCCCATCACGCGCCCCAACCGCACCATCGTGCACGTGCTCAGAGCGTTCAGCATCATCTTGATGCCCGCCCGCGTGACGCCGTCTAGCAGGAGATCGGTCTCAGGCACGGCCAGCGCAACCGCCGCCGTAAGGTCCGGAACCGATTTCAGCGCGTCTGAAACGACGCTCGCCGGTCCTGCCGCGATGAGGCCGATGGAAGCGCCGGTTTGTTTGGCCGTATGGATCTGCGTCCGGAGGAAGCTGCCGGCATCCTTCAGGCCGGACAGTTCACCGGGGGCGGCGATCGCGATGGCGCTGTCACCTGCGTCGAGCTTGCGGTACTGCAGCCCGTCCAGGCCCACTTTGAACTTCATCAGGTCGTCAAACCCGATTTTATGCACGATGTCGATCGTGCGGTCGGCCATTTCGCCTTCCACCATCGATTTGACCTGTTCGTCCGACCAGCCGATGCAGGCCGGGGTGCGTTTCAGGATGTGTTCCCATGCGCGCGGCGTATCCTCGTAGGGCATGAACAAAAATGCCCACGATTCGGATGCCAATGTGTCATCGAAGCGGCGGAACGGCGGGGTGCAGTACGTTGGCGAACGTTCCGTCGTGTCGGTGAGCACATCGATTCCGAATCCGTCGGCGAAGTAGTTGTTCTTGTGGCCGGACCGGTAGACGTCCTCCTCCATCGTCACGAGTTTGGCGAGGCTGTCGCACAGGCCGTCCGAGCACAGCGTCGCGTGCATCTCCCTCAGTTTCGCCAGGAACACCGACGGGACACCGGCCGAATCCAGCGCGCAGGGGCCGCCCGGCTCGATTTCGGACATGAGGTCCCTAACAACCATCTCCAGGACCGTGCAGAGCACTGCGAGTTGTATGGTGGTCGCCTGCATCCGCGTGGAGCCGGTGATGGCCATCGGGCCGGTGGTGAGGTTGATCTTCTCGATGCGCGGTTCCTGAATCACCTCTCGGCTGCGCTGAACGTGTTCGCAAAGGATATCATCCGGGTTGTTGTACACGAAGTAGACCTTCGCGCCACGATCCAGGGCCTCCCACGCGGTCCCGATGACGAACGATGTCTCGCCGCCTTCCGTGATGGCGAACACGACGTCCCTTTCGGACACGTCGAGGTCCGCTAATTGCTGCCGTCCGAACTGGGTGAAGTCTTCAAATCCCTCCACGGATTTGATGAGCGCGAAATCGCCGCCTGCCATCGCCGAAAAGGCACGATCCTCCCACTGGGAAGCCACCGCAACCCCGCGCGCCGCCTGTTTCTGCCAGAAATCGCGCCAGATGGAGTTCAACTGGATGCTCAACCTGCCGGTAGAGCCGCACCCGGTGAAGACGACCTTTCCACCCGCTTTGAGGGCATCGCGCAGTGTGGCCGCAATGCCGTCGAACCGGTCGGAATCCACGAGCGCTTTGTACGTTGCGACGACGTCTGCGTCCACGTCGAAGAGCAGGCGCAGAGCCGCGGGGACGCTGGTGGAGGCCGTGTCGCTCAGATGAAGCGTGATGGGGTGAACGGACTCGGTGACGAGGTCGCCCAGTTTGAACTGCGGGGCGACCTTTAGAAAGTCAGCGGCGCGCTGATCTGAAATATGAGACATGGGTACTCTTTTCTGGAAAACAGGCTGCCTGGCTCGGAGCAGCGAAAGGATGGCTAGTCGTCGTATAAAAAGACGGAGCGGCGGGCACTGTCGTACTCAGCGAGTTCGGGCTGCCATTCCGCGATGATCTCGTCCGGCGCCCTGCCGGCGTCCACATCTTCGCGAAGGCCGGGCCCTCCACCCAGCAGATCGACAAACGGCGGGCGGCCTTCCGTGAATGGAGGCAGCCACTGGAAATCAGCACGGTACTGTGACTTAAGGGTGCTCAGAAGCTTGACCCCGGTAGCTACGGGCTTGAAGGCCTCGCGGTCCACAACGTGCAGCTGGCAGCCGTGACACGGCACTCCCTTGTGCTTGCTGCTGTCGGGGATGAAGTGGAGGGCGCGCCATCGCACGCCGGGAATATTCTGCCCGTTCAGTGCGTCCGCGAGCGCATCGGCGTCAATGTACGGCGCTCCCACGACCTCGAACGGCTTCGTCATCCCGCGCCCTTCGCTCAGCGTCGTACCCTCGATGAAGCACATGCCGGGATAGGCGCGTACGGTGTCCAGGGTGGGGATATTTGGGGACGGCATCACCCACTGCAGGCCGGTTTCTTCCCAGTGCATGCTCCGCTTCCAGCCCTGCATCTTTATGACCGTGAGGTCGCAACTCACACCCAGTGCGTCGCGGTAATAGCGGGCGAGCTCTCCCGTGGTCAGGCCGTGCCGGTTGGCCAGCGGGTGCATCCCGACGAAGGAGGTACAGCCAGGCTTTACGATGTTGCCTTCCACCTCGATCCCGCCGAGTGGATTCGGCCTGTCCAGAACGACGATAGGGATCCCGTTCTCGCCGGCCGCTTCCATGCAGTACGACATCGTATAGAGGAACGTGTAATATCGCGCCCCAACGTCCTGCAGGTCGAAGATCAGGGCATCGACACCCTCGAGCATCTCTGGAGACGGTTTGCGCGTCGGCCCGTAGAGGCTGAAAACAGGAAGGCCGGTGCGGGGGTCGGCGCCGCTGTTCACATGGGCGCCGGCCGCGGCGTCACCGCGGACCCCGTGCTCAGGGCCATACAGGGCGACGATGTTCAGTCCCGCCTGTCGCAACGCATCCACTCCGGATTGGAGCGAGCCGGTAACGGCACTGTGGTTGGTGATGAGGCCAATCCTGCCCGAAGGCGCTTCGCCGGGGTGGTTTAGGAGATAATCCAGTCCGGTGGTCACCATGGTATTCGTGATTCCTTGTTCATGCAGGCAGACTGCGATGGCTCACGTGTAGGTTACCACGCGGAGACACGGTTGTCAAAAGGACGAGGCGCAAACGACCGGCCCAAGGCGCAGGGTACCGGCATTTGCTCAAACGGTTTCCCTGCCGCCCTTCAATCCGGTAGACTATTAGGAGCAAGGCCGTCGCCCCAGGCGTGGAACCCGCGTGAGGGTGCGCTGTTGTGTCCGGAGCGGTCGGCGGGAAAGACCGCCTGATGATAGAACTACTCAACGTATGCGTCCGGTATCCGAACGGCGTCGATGCGCTTCGCGGTATTACCGTAAGCGTGGATCCGGGCGAATTCGTTTTCCTGGTTGGTCCAACCGGCTCCGGTAAATCGACCTTCCTCAAGCTCCTTTACCGCGAGGAACGGGCGCTGTCCGGCACGGTGTATGTGGCCGGTGAAAACGTGGAAACCCTGCACAGGCGGGAGATTCCCCGTTTCCGCCGCCATATCGGCGTGGTGTTCCAGGATTTTCGGCTCCTCCCGTACAAGACCGCCTGGGAAAACGTTGCGTTCGCCCTTCAGGTGACGGGCGCGCGGTCGCGGGATATCAAGGAGCGCGTACCGGCGATCCTGAATATGGTCGGCCTCAGCGCGAAATCGAAATGCCTGCCGGAGCAGCTTTCGGGCGGCGAACAGCAGCGCGTCTGCATCGCCCGTGCCCTCGTGAACGCCCCGCCGCTCCTGCTGGCCGATGAACCCACAGGCAACCTCGACCCGGCAACCTCTCTCGAGATATTCAACCTGCTCGATGCCATTCACCGCGCCGGAACCACCGTGGTGATCGCCACCCACGACGCGCAGATGGTGGACCGCCTGCAAAAACGCGTCCTGGTCTTCGAGGACGGCCTCGTGACCAGAGACGATCGAACCGGCGGCTATGAGGCGCTGGACAGCACACTGGCAAACGGCGGCGCCGTGCAGGCCGGGCGCATCGAGGCGGCCGGTGGAGCACTGGCTCCCGGAGGCGCGATCGAATGAGACTGAACAGCCTCGGTTTTCTGTTGAGCGAAGCGTTCGCCGGGCTGGTTCGCCACCGCCTGATGACGTTGGCCGCGATCAGCACCTCCGCCATCTCATTCACCGTAATGGGCTCATTCCTCGCTCTGCTATTTGCGCTGAACGCGATGTCGTCCTCGATGCTTTCCGATCTCGGCGTGGCGGTATACATGAAGCCGAATACTGATCGGACCGACACCCTCAACACGCGCGAAGCCATCAGCGAGATGCCCGGCGTGGCTTCCGTGATCATCGTCACAAAGGAAGACGCATGGTCGCGCATCAAACGGGACCTTGGCTCGAACGTGCCTCTCGAAGGCGTGAAGGACAATCCCCTTACCGACGAACTGCACGTTCGCCTCGTAGACGTAGACCACGTCGCCGCGGTCTCGCAGGCGGCGGCCAGGTTGAATGGCGTCGACCAGTCCAAGATCATGTCGGATGTGGTCCGTAACGTGCAGGCGACGGTCAAACTGCTGAAGCAATTGGGCATCGCCGCGGCATGTCTTCTGATGATCGCCACTCTGGCCGTGATCGCCAACGTGATCCGCCTTACAGTGTTCGCTCGCCGCCGTGAAATCCACATCATGCAGATGGTCGGCGCAACCAACGGGTTCATCCGACTGCCGTTCCTGTTGGAAGGCATCATCTACGGCGTGGGGGGAGCAGCGGTGGCCGGAGCTATTGTCTTCCACGGCGGACAGAGCGTTCTCCGCCTGATCCACAGCACGCTGCCGTTCCTTCCGATAAACGATTCCGTGGTCCCGGCGAACGCGCTGGCGATTGCGCTGATTTCCAGCGGTGCCCTTGTCGGTCTCCTCGGCAGCGCGGCGAGCGTGCGCAAATTCCTGCTCTCCTAGCCCTATGAAGCGCCTTCTCCTACTGCTCTTATGCATGGTGCTGACGATCGGGACGGTCGGGTTCGCAAAGCCGGGGCGCAACGACGCTCGCAAAGCGAAGCGGCGGGCCCTGGCGGCGAGATTGCATTCCATCAAGGCAAAGAAGATCGCCGTGAAACAACAGCTGCACGCAGCGCAGGTCCGCAAGCGCACCTGGGTAGAGCAGTTGATGGACACCCAGCAGCAGTTGGGTGAAACTAAGGATCGCATCGACACCGCGTCGTCGCGGCTGAGGGCAACCGGACGGGATCTGCGCCGGTCCAAACGCAGCCTCGACCGCGTGCGGGCGCGCCTCAAGGAGCGCAACAGACTCCTCACGCAGCGCCTCATTGCCACCCAGCGCTACGGCACCGTGAGTTACGCCGCCGTGTTCTTCCACTCCACGGACTACTGGGACTTCCTTTCGCGCCGGCGCCTGATGACCAAACTCGTCCAGTATGATGTCCGCCTGGTAAGGGGGATCCGGGAGGACGAGACTGCCGTGCTGCAGATCCGCACCCATCTGCTGGCCAAGCAGGCGGAGCAAAAGGAACTGGTAGCCTACCTCGACCAGCAGCGCGTCCTTCGCGAAGGGTTACGCGAGGCACAGGCAGACCAGGTTCACGAGGCCTCGAAGGATGTTGCCCGTTACGAACAGATGCTGGAAGAACTGGACAGGAACAGCAGCGAAATCGCATCGTTCCTCCAGCGCCTCCAGGCGACTCCCGCGGGGCGCGCGCGCATGGCTATACCGTACCGCGGCGGGCTCATGATGCCGGTCCGTGGGCGCATCACCTCCGGTTTCGGCATGCGGTATCACCCTATCCTTCACCGCTACAAACTGCATACCGGCGTCGATTTCGGCGTGGGAATCGGAACGCCCATCCACGCGGCCGGCAACGGCGTAGTGGTACACGCCGGCTGGTGGGGCGCCTACGGCAACGCGGTCATCATCGATCACGGCGGCGGCGTAACGACGCTTTATGGGCACATGAGCGCCGTGAAATGCCATACCGGCGAGGTGGTGCTTCGCGGCCGCGTCATCGGCCTCGTGGGCAGCACCGGCTGGAGCACCGGCCCGCACTGTCACTTCGAAGTCCGCCGCAACGGCGTGCCTGTGAACCCGTTGGGAGGCTGAACGGGCGGTCGCGAACTGACAATTGAAAGAGGGAAACGCGATGTCTGAATCAATGCATAACACCATCATCGGTGAAGCGCTGCCGAATATCCCGTGGGAGGACCGGCCGGTCGGTTCGAACGAGGTCTGTTGGCGGTACAGCCGCAACCCCGTTATTCCACGCAATCTGCTGGCGGACAGCAACAGCATCTTCAACAGCGCAGTGGTTCCGTACAACGGCGAGTTCGCCGGCGTGTTCCGCTGCGACAACACTGCCCGCGAGATGCGCATCCACGCGGGCCGCAGTCACGACGGCATCAACTGGGACATCGAGCCGGACCCCATCCCGTTCCAGTCCTCAGACCCCGAAATCGGCGTTGTGGAATATGCCTACGACCCGCGGGTATGCTGGATCGAGGACAGGTACTGGGTCACCTGGTGCAACGGATACCACGGCCCCACCATCGGGGTCGCGTGGACCAACGACTTCCATACGTTCCACAAAGTGGAGAACGCCCTGCTGCCCTTCAACCGCAACGGCGTGCTTTTCCCCCGACGCATTAACGGGAAGTACGTGATGCTGAGCCGGCCCAGCGACAACGGGCACACCCCTTTCGGCGACATCTTCCTCAGCCAAAGCCCCGACATGGAGCACTGGGGCGGGCACCGTTTCGTGATGGCAACGACCGGAAAATACCCCTGGCAGAGTACCAAGATCGGCGCCGGCCCCATCCCCATCGAAACGACCGAAGGCTGGCTGATGATCTACCACGGCGTGCTCACGTCGTGCAACGGCTTCGTGTATTCGTTCGGCGCGGCGCTGTTGGACCTGGATGAGCCATGGAAGGTGATACACCGCACCGCGCCATACATCTTTTCGCCGCAAGCGCCGTACGAGCTTGCAGGCGACGTCCCCAACGTCACGTTCCCCTGCGCCGCGCTGACCGACGCGCCGACGGGACGCATCGCCATCTACTACGGCGCCGCGGACACCGTCACCGGCCTCGCCTTCTGCCAGGTGGACGAACTGATAGGGTTCATCCGGGCGAACCGCATGGGCTGAGAACCTAACCCCCGACCCCGTTCCCCTATTCGCTCGCTGCGCTCGCAGGGAAGGGGGAGGAAATCTGCTTTCGGCGCCCTTTCCCAACGCGCGCGGCGCGGAAATGGGGAAGGGGCTGGGGGTTAGGTCTGGGCCGCGCACATAATGACCTATGCGCACGCCTGTTCCACCCGAGCCGCAACCCCTGTACGCCGCCGTCGTTGTGGAGACCGAGACCTCCCGCATCCCGCAGCCGTTCACCTATCGCGTCCCGCCTGCGCTCGCCGGCGAGGTCGAGATCGGCGCGTCGGTGCTCGTGCCATTCGCCGGGCGGGACTTACTGGGTTACATTATCGGCCTGTCCAACGCCGCGCCGGAAGGCCTGGCTGTCGTAAAGGACGTCATCGAGCGGGTCCGCATAGAGCCGCTATTCGATGCCGGCCTTATAGACGTCACGGACTGGATTTCCAAGTACTACCACTGCTCGGTCCGCGACGCCTTGCGCCCGTTGATCCCGCGGTTCATGACCAGCAGCCTCAAGACCATCGTCTCCGTCTCTCCACCGGTTCGAGAGATTCTCGCGTACTCCAAGGTGCTGAACCTCGGCCAGGAGGTCCAGTTGTTCTTCGAGCAGCAGGGCGAGACGGTGACGAACGTCCTGCAGGGCCTGCCGATGAAAGTGACGCCGAAGCAGAAGCAGGTTATGGAACTGCTGACCGCCAACCTGGACGGCGTGGAGATGGAGGACCTGAAGGAGCGCCTGAAATCGCAGCGCCTTAGCGACACGTTGAAGAAACTGAAGGATCGCGGCCTGGTGAACGTGGTGAAGAGCGTAGTGGCGCCGCAGGCCCAGCCCAAACGCCGCAAGGCCTATCGCTTCGTCCGGATGCCGGACGAAGAGGAAGCAAAATCCCTCAATATCACGGCCAAGCAGGCAAGGGTCCTCGCCGAACTGGAGAGGTTGCGCAAGCTGGACTTCGGGCGCGCAAAGCCCGTGTTGCAGCGCGAAATCCGTTGGCGGCTGGGTGTGAGCATGGTCCCGATGGATGCGTTGGTGGAGAAGGGCCTGCTGGAGGTCGTCTATGTGGAGGTCCGCCGCGACCCCTGGCCGTCATCCGGAAAAGCTTCGGCGCCTCGGCAGCTCACCCCGGACCAGGAGAACTCGTACCAGGCCATTTGTTCCAGCGTCGACCGCCGTCGAGGCGAGCGATTCCTCCTGCACGGCGTCACCGCGAGCGGTAAGACGGAGGTCTATCTCCAGAGTATCCAGACCGCACTGGACGCGCATCAGCAGGCCATCGTTCTGGTGCCGGAGATCTCGCTCACGGCGCAAGTGATGGACATCTTCCAGGCGCGTTTCGGCGACCGGGTTGCCGTGCTTCACAGCGCGCTGAGCATCGGTGAGCGATACGACGAGTGGCGCCGCATCCGCAGCGGCGAGGCGAGCGTCATCGTGGGCGCGCGCTCGGGCGTGTTCGCGCCCGTGCCGAACCCCGGCCTCATCATCCTCGATGAGGAGCACGAGGGCAGCTACAAGCAGGACCGCGCGCCGCGCTACCACGCGCGGCACGTGGCGGCGAGGCGGGCACGAGTTTCCGGCGCCACGCTGGTCCTGGGCAGCGCCACCCCTTCGGTCGAGTCGTTCTATCTGGCGGATAAGGGCCGGATGAAGCTGCTGGAAATGCCGACGCGCATCGAAGACCGCCCGATGCCGCCGGTCCACATCATCGACCAGCGTGAGGAGTTCGCTGTTGGGCGCGGCCTCTTCTCCGGCCGACTCGAGGACGCCATCTGCCGCCGCCTCGCGCACAAGGAGCAGGTAATCCTCTTCCTGAACCGCCGCGGCTACAGCTCCAGCATCCTCTGCCGCGATTGCGGGTTCACCGCCAAATGCCCCAATTGCAGCGTGTCGCTGACGTATCACGCGCCAAGCGGGTCGCGCCGACCCTATCTGCAGTGCCACCACTGCGACCACCACGAGCACGCGCCAACCATCTGCCCGCAATGCAGCGGCACGCGCATCAAGTATTTCGGGCTGGGCACGGAGCGCATCGAAATCGAGACGCAGAAGATGTTCCCGGACGCCCGCATCCTGCGCCTCGACCGCGATACCACCAGCCGCAAGGACGCCCACCGCCGCATCCTGACACGGTTCCGCAACGAAGATGCGGACATCCTCATCGGAACGCAGATGGTCGCGAAGGGCCTCGATTTTCCGCGCGTGACGCTGGTCGGGGTAGTGGCAGCGGACACCGGGCTGAACATGCCGGATTTCCGCGCCGCCGAGCGCTCGTTCCAACTGCTCACGCAGGTCGCCGGCCGCGCCGGCCGCGCCGATCTGCCCGGCGAGGTCATCGTCCAGACCTTCAACCCGGACCACTACGCCATCCAGGCCGCCATCAAGCACGATTACCACCAGTTCTACCGCGAGGAGATCGTATTCCGCGAGGCGCTGAAATACCCGCCGTTTTCGTATCTGGCAAACGTCATCGCCACGACCGACAGCTACGACGGCGCCGGAACGGCAATCGACGCCGTCGCCGAGGCCGTCCGAACCGTAGCGGACCCCAACGTCGTCCAACTGTTGGGGCCCGTCGCCGCGCCGATCGCGCGGCTCCAGAACCGCCACCGCCGGCACCTGCTGTTGAAGGCGCCGGACGCCGCCGTGTTGAGCGCCACACTGGAGGACGCCTTGAATCGCCTGGATGAAAGCGTGCTCGACACCCTGACCGTGGACGTGGACCCGCAGAGCCTGTTGTAGAACGATGAAGTAGGAACGATGAACGATGAATTCCCGGACGGAGTGGTACAATGTGCGTGGGAGGGACGGCGATGGTTGAAGCGCTACAGGAATTCGAGGGCACTTGGGAAGAGCTGGCGGAGCACGCCGAGGAATTCAACGGCCGGCGCCTGCGCGTTGTCGTGCTGCCGGAGCCGGAACCCGCAGGCGAAGGCGACGGGCTCACGATCGAGGAGAAGATCGCGGCCCTCTTCGCGGACGTGCCGGAGTCTGAGTGGGCAAAACTACCACCAGACTTGACCGATAACCTCGACCACTACATCTACGGCACACCAAAGCATTGAACACCGTCTTAGCGGATACACTTTATTGGATCGCTGCTAGCCGAGCGTCAGACCCCTGGCATCGACCGGCGACGGCAGCCCGTCAGGCGCTTGGAGATGCACAGATCGTGACCACGGAGGAAGTGCTCACGGAATATCTCAATGCTATGTCCGGCGCGGGCGCCGCCCTTCGTTCGCGGGCAGCGCGAGCCGTCCGTGAGATATACTCCAGCCCGGCAATCCATGTCGTATCACAGTCGCAGCAGACCTTTTCAGACGGCCTCGACCTCTACGAACGACGTCCTGACAAGTCGTACAGCCTTACGGATTGCATTTCCATGAACGTAATGCGGGCTGAAGGCATCACAGATGTCTTAACGAATGACCGCCACTTCGCGCAAGAGGGCTTCAACGTCCTGATCGAGAGATAACCTCGCACCCAAATCCGCATTCATCGTTCATCGCTCCTCATTCATCGTTTCCACTGTCTCCTGGCTCCTGATCAATGCCAAAACTAACGCTAGAACTACCGATATACACTTTTCAGATCGACTTCTCCGGCCACGTGAGCAACCTGGTCTACGTTCAGTGGCTGGAGGTCTGCCGCCTCACGCTGCTGGAAGCAGCCGGCATTCCGGTCCACAAGGCGGCTATGGACGGTGTGCTGCCGGTGCTCACCGACACCGTTATCGCGTACAAGGCCCCGCTTTACCTCGGTGACCGGATGTGCGCGGAATTCTGGGTTTCCGAGCTACGGGGTGCTTCCGCGTGGGTTGATTACCGAATATACAATCAGGGAGGCGTGTTGTGCGCCTCCGCCCGGCAGCGCGGGCTGTGGATTGACGCGGAGACGAAGCACCCCACGCGCATTTCCGCGGAGCAGCGCGCGCTGTACGCGCCATTCCTCGGCGAAGAGTGACCGCTTATGACGCAGAAGATACCGTGTCCCGAATGTGCGGAACTGAACTACGAATCGTCACCGGCCTGCTGGAAGTGCGGCGCCACCCTGAAGCGCAGGCCGCCGGTTCCTCCCGCGGCTGAGACCCCGGAGCCGCCGGAACCCCCAACCGCCCCGTCGCCAACCGAACCTCCAACGCCCCCCGAGCCCCTTCCCGAACCGCCTGGTTGGCCGGGCAACCCCGCCGCAGCGGCGGAACCTGATCCAACCCTTATTCCCCCACCACCCTCCGATGGCCCTCAGCCCTCAGCCTTCAGCCCTCAGCCCTCTCCAAAGCCCGCCGAACTCGAGGCCGCGGCGCTCAAGGAAAAGGACTTCGTCACACCGCCGGTGGACGTGGAAGAAAAGCCAGGTTCCCCAGGCGAGTGGCTCGCCTATGCGTGGGCCGGCGTCATGGCGTCCGGGTCGGCGTTCCGGGAATCGCTGAACGAATACGACGCCCGGCGCGGGCGCAAATCGGGCGGCGTGTCGTCCTACGGGTGCGTGATGATCGTGCTGGTCTGTGCGGCCATCGCGGTGCTGGCCGGCATCCTCGTGCCATTCCTGACGCGGGCCGCGCGGTAGGCCGGGAACGTTCGCTCCGAGCAGGTCGTCTGCTTTCATAAGGAGATCCCAACCCCCTCACGCCGTCGGCGCAGCGGATAAGGGCATCGCGCGCGACCTGTACGGCGGAGGCGGCTGCTACGTTTTCTGCGACGGCCATGTCGAGTTTATGGCGATCAAGGACAGCGTGGGGTTGGGGAAGGTGGTTCGCACAATAGCGATCACTCCACCGAACTGCTGGGCGGGGGGCAACGTGCACAATCGGTGGAATCCCCGCTAAGCGCGCCACGAACTTGATCTTCGGAAGATGGAGGTTGGATGCCGTCCTGGCGCATCCAACCTCCGACTGTGCCGGGCAGAGCGGCCCGACCTACCAAGCTGGAAGTTGGAGAATGGATGTTGGAGGTTGGATGCCTCGACAGAGCATCCAACCTCTCGTCTCCTGTCTCCTGTCTCCTGTCTCCCCTCTCCTGCTTCCTATACTGTCCGTATGACACAAGACACTTCATTCCGCGCCTTCCTCGAAGGCCACCTGAACACCGTGATGCCCCTCGCGAAGGAGCTGAACCTCGTTTCCTGGGACGCCGCCTGCACCGGATCGCCGGAAGCCGAGGCCAGCCTGGAAAAGCTCGATATCGCCTACCAGACCATCTACGCCGACCCCGCCAACTACAAACGCCTGAAAGCGATGGCGGCCGGCCCTTGGGACGATCCGCTGCTTCAGCGCCAGCACAAACTGCTGCTCGATGAGTTCACCGGACTGCAGATCGCCCCGGAGGACATCGTGGCCCTCGCGGCGCTGGATACGAAGCTCCGCACACTTTTCAACACGCACCGCGGCAGCGTGGGCGGCAAGCCGGTATCCGACAACGAAATCAAGCAAATCCTGCACGAAAGCGATGACTCCGCGCTGCGAAAGGAAGCGTGGGAGACGAGCAAATCCATCGGCGCCCTGGCCTCGGAAACGATCCTTGAGGCGGTTTGCCTCCGCAACAAAGTGGCCCGCAAGCTGGGTTACCCGGATTTCTACACGATGCGGATTTCGTTGGACGATCTGGACGTGGAGAGCGTGTACACTGTCCTTGGCGAGTTGGAAGCAGCTTCGGACGGTCCGTGGACGCGCGCCAAAGCCACCCTGGACCAGCGGCTGAGCAAGCGGTTCGGCGTGCCGGTCGACGGCCTCTGCCCGTGGCACTACCAGGACCCGTTCTTCCAGGAAGCGCCGGCCTCGGATGCGGATCTCGACTCGTTTTTCCAGGGCAAGGATCTGGAGGAAGCCGCGAAGGCCTTCTTCGGCGAAATGGGCCTGCCCGTGGATGCGATCCTCGCCCGCAGCGACCTCTATGAGCGGCCCGGCAAGAATCAGCATGCCTTCTGCACGGATATCGACAAGCGTGGAGACATCCGCACGCTCTGCAATCTGACTTCCAATGCGCAGAGCATGGGAACCCTGTGCCACGAACTGGGCCACGCGACCTATGACGACGGCCTGAACAAGGACCTGCCGTGGGTCCTCTCCGGCGCCGCGCACGGCCTGACCACCGAAGGCATCGCGATCCTGATGGAGTATTTCCCGCGCAAGGGGAAATGGCTGGAGACCTACGTCGGCGCCGATCCGGCCGCCGCCGCGCGGGCTGAAGCGCTTTCAGCGCGCAGTCAGGCCGTCGCCGACCTCGTAACCGTGCGCTGGTTCCTGGTCATGTGCCACTTCGAGCGAGGGCTGTATGCTAACCCGGATCAGGACGTCAACGCCCTCTGGTGGAACCTGGTGGAGCGGTTCCAGCGCGTGAAATGCCCCGACGGACGGAATGCGCCGGACTGGGCGGCAAAGATCCACACTGCGCTCTGGCCGGTCTACTACCACCTGTACCCGCTTGGCGGCGTCGCGGCCAGCATGTGGCGCGCCGTGATGCGCAAATCGTATCCGATGGCGGCGGAAGGCCTGGCCGATCCCGCGTTCGGCGCCTACCTGCGCGAGGAGGTCTTCGCACCGGGAGCCAGCGTGAACTGGCAGGCCCTGATCGAATGCTCTACCGGTGAACCACTCACCACCCGGCATTGGGCCGAGGAGTGGGATTCCGCCGTCTAGGGTCCGGAGGCCAGTGAACAAACCGGAACCATGTTGTTAAAAACGGATAATCCCATCCGCAAGAGCGCAATGGTCTGGGCCGCCTCGCCGCTGCTCCTGTTCTTTCTGGCTTACCGTGCCCTAGGGCCTGACCCCAGGCATACAGCCACGTCCCTCCCGATGCTGGGCGTCCTGCTCGGCATACTTCTGGTAGTCTACGCCGCGCGGTGTGTGCGCCTCCTCCGGATGAGGCGAGAGGATGCGGGCAACTGGGTCGGGTTCCTCTTCCTCTCGCTGTTCGTCCTGTGCGCCCTGCTGCTCAGTTTCACGACAGTGTACCGGACCGTCGGCCTGTACCCGCCGGCCTCAGACGCCCCGGTGAAGTCGGGGGCAGCCGTTGCGAAAGCCGACGGTTCCCCCGTCTGCCGGGAACCCGGACCCTGCCTCTACTTCGCCGTTACCACGTGGACAACCGTGGGCTATGGCGACTACACACCGACCCCAGCAGCCCGAACGTACGCTGCACTGGAAGCCATGATTGGCTATCTCTTCATGGCTTTCTTCATCCCCACCCTGATCCACGCCACGACGACATTCGGGTGTCCCGAACGGGATTAGCCCGCTTCAACCGCGAAGCCTCACCATCACGCGGAACTACTAGACCTTCTTTATGATTGCTATAACACGGGTCTATAACCCGTGGCCATGCGCCCAACCGGCAAATGGCACAGATTTGCAGCAAGTTCACTCAGAGGAGGTTTGATATGGCGAGTTATATGCTCGTACGGCATAAGGTTCGAGACTTCTCGGAATGGAAACCGGGATACGACGCACACCAGCCAAAGCGCCTGGCAGCGGGTCTCACCGACAAGAAACTGCTCCGAAGCGCGGATGATCCGAACGAGGTTATTCTGCTGTTTGAGGCGGCTGACCTCGACCGCGCGAAGGCCTTTGCGGAATCCGCCGACCTGAAGGAAACCATGCAGAATGTCGGGGTGATTGATAAACCGGACGTTTACTTCCTCAACGGCTGAACAGGAGATGGGTATGTCAACGGAAGACGAAGTGCGAAATGCGTCCGAGCTGTTCTACGCGGCGTTGAATTCTATGGTGAATGGGGATGCGACTCCCCTTGCGGGCATTTGGTCTCACAGCGCGAGTGTGTCCGCGATGCATCCCATCGGCGGCCGGCACGTTGGGTGGGATCAGGTTCGCGGATCTTTCGAGCAGGTTGGCCGGATCGCTTCTCAGGGGAAGGTTGGCCTGGAAGATCAGATTCTTCAGGTCGCCGGGGATGCGGCCTGGGAAGTGGGGATTGAGCGCGGTCAAGCCATGATGGCTGGCCACCATGTTGATATCGACCAACGCGTCACGAACATCTATCGCCGCGAAGGCGGGGTGTGGAAAATCGTCCATCACCACACGGATGTCTCTCCGGCGATGCTGGGTGTTGTCAGCGGCTTGTAGGGGCCGCCCGCGGGCCCGGCCGTGGTAATCATCATTCTGAGTGTGGCGCCTGGTACCAGGCGCCACACTCAGCCCCGCCGGATGCACCGGTGTCTGTACAGACAACCTGCCGAAGGAGCACTCAGCGCTCATCGTTTCCCGGTCATTCCCCGATGCGTTTCAGGAACTCCGACACCGGTTCCCCCTCGCGGATCTGAGTAATGCCGTACAGCCTGATTTTGGCGGCCAGCGTCTTGCCAATCGGTTCCGTTGCCCCGGAAGGAACGTAAGTCGCCCCCCGGCGCATGCAGAGCACGTACTCCAACGCGAGGCGCGCGCGGTCCACCTCTTCAAGAACGGGAGGATTGCCCGCGGCAGATTTCTCCGCGTCGTTGAACAGTCCGATCCCCTTGTCCAGCGTTGCGTCAGCCAGGTACGCGGCGGTCGGTGGGTCGTAAATGCGGACTTCCATCTTGCGGTCGGCGCGCGGTCCGGCGTGCAGCAGGTCGAGCCATTCCTTGACCATTGGCGCGGCGGGTCCATAGACGCCATCCAGGTATTCCGAAATGAGCGGCTTCGCCTTCAGGGATGGGTTCAACATCAGCTTCGCCGTCAGCCACGCCTTCAGTTCGGCCATCTCTCCACCGCCGCCCGGAGCGTAGGCGCCTTCATAGAACAGGCCGACGACTCCCGTCTTCTTGAACAGCGGGATATCCGCCGCGAGTTCGTCGAGGTCCGGCAGCGGTTGCAGGTAGTTCGCAAAGTTGGTGCAGTAGTGCCATACGTAGAGCTGGTCGGTGATCTTCGCCCATGCCTTGAGATTGGCGAGGGCCGACTTGTTCGCGTCGCACCCGTCCAGCCCGTGTCCGAAACAGGCGCTGATGGGGGCGATCCGGATTCGCACGTTGGCGCGCGGCTTCACCAGTGTGGGCGGCTTTTCCGACCACTGGTAGGCCAGCGTGTCGATGAGAATGTTGGGATACTCCTTGCCCACCTCCTCGGCCACGTCGTTGACGAACCGGAGTAGCACGCCGCTGGGCGCCCCTTCCTCAGTCTCCACCGCCTTGCAGACCGGGCATTGGCAGTTGCCGTCCGTATCGTTCTGGGACACAGAGAAGATGGTAGCCTCGGGGTGCTCGCGGACCCACGTTTTCACCTGTTCGACCGCGATCTTGAGCACATCCGGGTTCGTCAGGCAAAGCTGCTTGTCCGCGACGCGCTTGCCGCCGATCATACTGAAATACTCGGGGTGGCCAGCGAAGTACTTGTCCGGCGGGACCAACTGGCTGAACGTGTGCACGAACGGGTAGTAGACCATCCGGCCGCCCTGCGCATCGGTAAGACGCTGGCTGTTGCCGTTAGTACGGTTGCGCGCCGCCCATGAGGCGTCGAAAGCCTCCGTCCAGAACGGCTCCCGGTACTCAAAGGCCGGCTTCTGGCGGATGTTGAGCGTTGGGACGGTGATGGTGGCAGCCTTTGGGACCTTCGTCACGCGCGTGTTGTACCAGCGCACACCCAGAACTTCCTCCAGGAGGGCATAGCAGCCATACAGGGCGCCGCGCTTGCCGCCGCCGGAGATGACTATGGAGTTCCTCTCCGTGCGGATGCGGAACTCCTCTTCGCCAAGCTTCGAGTCCGCGTAAACGATGATGCTTGCGGAACGGCGAAGGCTTTCCTGTTCCTTGGGATCGCCTGGCACATTGCCATCGATAATAGTAACCGTGGCGCCGGAGATCTCGTGGATGAACCGCTGGATTTCCTCCGCGCCGAGGCGCATCGAAGGCGTCCGGTCGGAGGGCAGGGCAATGTAAGCGGCGGGCACGCCGTCCTTCACTATGGTGATCCCCTTCGCCGCGACCGGCGCGACGGCGAGGCAGACGAACAACTGCAACATCAGCAGGCGTGTCATCGAGCTTATCCCCTTTCGCTTGCGGAACCCGAAACTCTACGAGCGTGGTATAATAATGCTATCGGTTGCCAGGGAAGCCCATCAGGAGACCACCGATGATCGAAACAATAGAAAGACCACCCAACCCGGAGATTCCCGAAACGAACGGCGCCATGCCGGAACGCAGGTTCACGCGCGCGGAATACCACCGCGCGGCGGAGACAGGCGTGTTCGCGCCGGACGAACGTCTTGAACTCCTGTGGGGAAGAGTGGTGACGAAAATGAGTCCGATGAGCAGCGCCCATGCGATGGGTATTCGCGCGGTTGCGGAAGCACTCGACGAAGCATTCGGAGAGGGCTTTGACATCCGGCAGCAACTGCCGGCCTTCGCGGGGGAGAAGAGCGAACCCGAGCCGGACATTTGCGTTCTGCCGGGATCGTGGCGGGACTACCCCGCCCATCCCCAGTTGAACCGAGCCGTTCTGGTCGTCGAAATCGCGGACACCTCGCTCCGCTTCGACCGAGGAATCAAGGCGGCGCTCTACGCGGAAGCCGGCGTGCGCGATTACTGGGTGCTGAACCTCACCAACCGTACGCTGGAGGTATTCCGGGACCCGGCCCCCTTGCCGGACACGCCAAGCGGATTCGCCTACCGTACCTGCACAGTGTATACGACAGACCTCACTGTATCCCCACTGGAGCGCCCGGACGCCGTCATCCCCGTGCAGAGCTTGTTCCCCGGCGAGTGAAGCGGGTGGACGGAGCGATCTGCCACCGTTGTTCCGACCCGTACGGGCCGGAACCCCCAACAGGCTACGCGATCGCGCGGCGGGCGCGTCTCTCAGCAATCTTCGCGCGGATGGCGCCGGCTACCCAGACTCCCATAAGCGTCCAGGCGATGTAGATCAGCAGTTCCAGAATGATCATCCAGTCGCCATAGACTACGTATTGGGGGTGTAGCGTGGACGAGGTCCTTACGCTGAACCCGGACTGCCAACCGTTCCAGATGTGACCCGACCATTCTGAACCGGCGGTCCGGCGTAACATGCCAACCAGCTGCCACGAATCGAAAGCGCTCAATACCGATGCTACGAGGCCCCCTGCCAGAACAGCCCGCCGTGGGAAAACCGCAGTCACGACGAAACCAGCGATGAGGAAGACGGCCAAGCCGCCTATCATCATTTCCCCCATAAGCGCGTGCATGACGCCCAAGCGCGGATTGATTGACACGTAGTAGATGCTGTACACCCGCTGCGCGATCAGAAGAAGCGCCACCGTCCACGCGATCACCTTCATCGGCTGAAGATACGCCAGGCGGAACCGCAGCGCCACACGCCAGGCGGGGCCGAATTCTGCGACGGCCAGGCTTTCGGCTTCGCTGCGACCCATGCCGTTCGACATGTGAGCCGATGCCCGATCCTGAAGATGCGCTTCAGTTTCGGCGATGATGCGTTCCATTACCTCCGGGCGAAGGTGCAGCCGGTTACGAAGGTCGGAAACGTAGGAGGCGATGTCGTTCTGTGTTTTCATAGTGCTCCTTGAAGTACGGCGTCCACGCCTTTGGAAAATGTGCGCCACTCTTGACGCTGTTTCGCCAGCGATTTGTGCCCGGTTGTGGTGACCGAATACACGCGGCGTTTGCGACCGGCCTCGATGGACCAGTCGCTCTCCAGTAGACCCAGCCGCTCCAGACGGTGCAGAGCCGGGTAGATGGTCCCTTCCTGGAGATCGAACGCCCCGGCGCTCCGCGCGCGAAGCCGCTCGATGATTGCATAGCCGTGTGCAGGCTGATGCTCGATGGCCGCCAGGATCAACGCGTCCAGGTGACCTTTCAGTGATTCGTTGCTCATACCTGAGATTATAACACTTGGTAACGCTAGGTGTCAAGGACTCTCCAACATTATCAAATGCTGCGCTTATGGACCGCACTCAACACAGGTTTTGACATGCCCACCCCCCTTTGCCACAAAATGGGAAGTTGTGCCAGAAAGGGTCTGGGGTATAGGGTCTAGGGTTTAGCGCCCATACCCTAGACCCCATACCCAAGACCCTTTACCCTAGACCTGTGTTCGAATCATTAACCGAAAAACTGAATGGCGTGTTTGGCAGGCTCCGCGGGCGCGGACGGCTGTCCGAAGACGATGTGAAGGGCGCGCTTCGTGAGGTCAAGTTGGCATTGTTGGAGGCGGACGTCCACTTCAAGGTCGTGAAGGACTTTATCGAGGCCGTGCGCGTTCGCTGCGTAGGGGCCGAGGTGTTGGAGCGTCTGGGCGCCGTCGAGACGGTCGTCAAGATCGTCAATGAGGAGTTGACCAGGCTGCTCGCGGGAGACGGCACGAAGCCGTCGGCGCTGCAGTTCGCGCCGAAGGGCATCACGGTCTACATGCTGGTCGGCCTTCAGGGCTCCGGCAAGACGACCACGGCGGCCAAGATCGCTGCTATGCTCCGAAAGAAGGAAGCCAGGCGCCCAGTCCTGGCCGCCTGCGACGTATATCGTCCCGCCGCTATCCAGCAGTTACAGACGCTTGGCAAGAGCCTGAACGTCCCGGTCTTCAGCCTCGGCGACAAGGCCGATCCGGTGGATATCGCGAAGGCGGCGATAGAGGACGCGAAGGAACGGGGCGCCGACCTCGTGATCCTGGATACCGCAGGCAGATTGCACATCGACGAAGTGCTCGTGAAAGAGATACAGCGCATTGAAGAGGCTGTCCAGCCAACGGAAATTCTGCTGGTCGTGGATGCGATGACGGGGCAGGACGCCATCAACGTGGCGCAGCATTTCTCCGAAGCCGTGGGAATCACCGGCCTCGTGATGACGAAAATGGACGGCGATGCGCGCGGCGGCGCGGCCATCAGCATGCGCGCGGTGACCGGCGTGCCGATCAAAGTTGCCGGCGTGGGCGAGAAGCTCGATCAGATCGAGGGCTTTTACCCCGACCGCATGGCCGGCCGGATCCTGGGAATGGGCGACGTCCTCTCGCTCATCGAGAGGGTCGAATCGGAGATCGATGAAGAGCAGGCGCTCGCGATGGAGAAGAAACTCCGCGAGGCCCGCTTCGATTTTGAGGACTACCTGGCGCAGCTTCAACAGGTGAAGCGTTTGGGGCCAATCGAACAGGTACTTGGCATGATACCCGGTCTTGGCGCCAAGATGAAGGACGTGCAAGTGGATGAGAAGCAGCTCGTCCGCATTGAGGCCATCATTCAGAGCATGACGCGGCAGGAGCGGCGGCACCCGGACCTGTTGAACGGGAGCCGAAAGCGCCGCATCGCCATGGGCAGCGGGACGTCCGTTGAAGAAGTGAACCGCCTGCTGAAGCAGTTCACCCAGATGCGGCAGATGATGAAGAGCTTCGCCGGGATGGAGAAGCAACTCAAAGGGAAGGGCAAACGCCTTTCGAAGAGGGTCTAGGGTTGAGGGTATAGGGTCTAATTCGGAAAGTAGCGCGGGCGCCTCGCCCGTATTCCGAAACCCTAGCCCCTGAACCCTATACCCTAGACGCTAGACACGGTTCGGATCGCCAGGGAAGGTGATCCCAACATATGACTCTCCCGCCCGTCTGGGCGGTGACTTAGGAGGAGACACAGTTGGTCAAGATTCGCCTTAAGAGGCTGGGCGCCAAAGCGCGCCCGTTCTACCGCATTATCGCCGCGGACAGCAAATCGCCGCGCGACGGTCGCTTCATCGAAACGCTCGGCACCTACGATCCCCTCACCGATCCCTCGACCATCAAGGTCAAGGTCGATCGCGTGCTGCACTGGATCGGCGTTGGCGCACAGCCCACTGACGGCGCGAAGAGCGTTCTCCGGACGGCCGGGATCCTGGACGAAAAGGGCAAAGTGAAGCCGGCCCCGCAGGGCGTAACCGAATAAGGTTCCGAGTTCCTGGTTCCTAGTTCCGAGATGCGGAACTCGGAACTAGGAGCTCGAAATCCGGAACCAAAAACTATGGAAGAACTCGTCGAATATATCGTTCGGTCGCTGGTCGATTACCCGGATGAAGTGTCCGTGGAAGCCGTTGAGGGCGACGGCGGCGTGACCTATGAAGTCTCCGTGGCGCAGGGCGACGCGGGGAAGGTCATCGGCCGTGGCGGCCGCATCATCCAGAGCATCCGCGCGGTTGTGAAAGCTGCCGCCGCAAAGACAGATCAGCGCGCATACGTTGAAGTAGTCGGATAGGGCTAATGGACACGGGCTGAGGGCTGAGGAGGGACATCCCCTCCGCCCTCAGCCCGTGTTCATCAGCCGTCACAATATGGAGAAATACATGCAAGTTAAGCGTCCTGTTACGGTGATCGCCATCGTCACGGAGCAGTTCAAGCAGCAACTCATCAAGGAGATCGAGGAATCCATTGGTCAGGTGGACGCGGGTGTGCAGGCGCTGGATTCCCAGGCCCGCCGCTACCTCCTTCAGCTTCAGACCGCGGACTTATCCCAGGCATCCGCGTTCCGACGACAGGTGGATGCCGAAAAGGCGAAGCAGGAGGGCATGAAGACTGAACTTCAGGCGCGCCTGAAGGAAGCCGAAGCCCTCACCCTGGATAGTGAGTTCCCGCGCGGCACCCTCGAATCCTACGTTGAGATCCAGACCGGCGATAACCTGATCGAAAAGATCGGCCGCGCCGAAATCATCGTAAAGGATGACGTTGTCATCGAAGTTCGAGGATAAGTCGAAGGGCTGAGGGCTGGGGGCCGAAGGCTGAGGTGGAATACCTCGGCCTCAGCCCTCAGCCCTCAGCTCTCAGCCCTACCATGCTGGAATCTGAAGTCGAAATTGGCCGCATCGTCGGCGTGTTCGGCATTAAAGGCGAGGTTAAACTCGAGCCGTACTCGGACTCGCCGAAACGGTATAGCGCACTCCGCACCGTTACCGGTTGCTGGCCGGACGGATCGCGGCGGCCGCTCATCGTGGTGGCGGCTCGTAAACACAAAGTCCACATCCTTCTGCAGATTGAAGGCGTGAACGATGCCACCGACGCAGACGGATTGCGCGGTGTGACACTGACGATTCCGCTATCGGAACGGCCCGCCCTCCCGCCGGGACAATACTATGTTTCGGATCTCATCGGTTTGATGGTCGTCACTACCGCCGGCGATGAGATCGGACCGATTACGGACGTACTCCAAACACCGGCCAACGACGTGTACGTAACCGAACGCGGAATGGTGCCCGCCGTGAAGGAATACATCAAGGATGTGGACCTCGAGAGGCGCCGCGTCGTGGTGGCTGCCATCACCGGCATGTTCGAATAACGGTCGCCGGGTCAATGGGTCATTGACCGTTCACTGCACCGCTGACGCGTCTACCCATTGCACCGGAAGCTTATTGACTCATTTACTCATTTGACCACTTTCGTGGATTGGAGACTGCATCCATGACAACGCGCATTGATCGCATCGGTGTGGCCCTGGCGGCCGCCTTGCTGGCGGGCGCATCGCTCGCCCAGACTGCCTTCCAGCCCATCCCCCCGGAAGACCAGCCCAAATATCGCTTCGATTTCAAGAAGAACTTCTTCCCCAATGACGCCGCCTTTCAGAAGGCCGTGAAACAGCTGGGGACTGACGTTGCGGAGATCGAGAAATTCAAGGGCAAGGTCACCGACTCGCCCCGGAACCTGTACCGCGCCACGAAACTCAGCGACGATTTTGGCGTGCTGTTCGGCCGTGTGTACGTGTATCAGTACCTCCAATACGCCATCAACACGAAAAACACCGGGCCTCGAGACCGCGCCGCCGAACTGGAGACGCGCATCATCCCGCGCCTGGCATTTCTCGTGACCGAGACTCAGAAACTCACGCCCGCGCAACTGGACAAGTATGTGAAGGCGTATCCGCCTCTGAAGCCGTACAAATACGCGATCTCCGAGGCGCTCCGCTCAAAGCCGCATACCCTGAGCCTGAAGGAAGAGGAGTTGCTGGGAAAGACTGCCAACCTGATGACCAAATGGCAGGAAGATCAGTATGACCTCCTGCTGGACCGCTACGCATGGGGGAAGGTCAAGGACACCGATGGCCGGGAACTGGATGTGCGCCAGGACGCCCAGCAGATCGGGAACAGCAAGAGTCGAGAGGTTCGCAAAGAGGGCTATGAAAAGGGACTGGCCGGGTTCCAGGCGCAGCGCGACCTTTTCGCCTTCGACCTTATCAACCGCGTAACCACGCGCAACAAACTCGCCCAGATTCGCGGGTTCAAGAACAACCCGGACAGCCGCTACTTTGACATGCACCTGTCGTACGCCGATGTGGACACGGCGTTCAACCAGATTCTGGAAAGAGGCGCCCTACGCAAACGGTTGCAGGAAATGCAGCGCGCACGCGTGAAGTCATTCACCGGTTATGACACGGTCCACTCCTACGACATGTCGCTCGTGCCGCCGGGCGTTGACCGTCCCCGCTTCACCATCGCGAAGGGAACGCAGGAAATCGAGGACTCAACGCGATACCTTGGCAAAGAGTGGAACAACGAGCTTCACAAGCTGCTTGATCCGGCAAACGGCCGCCTGGACATCGTCGCCGGTCCGAACCGCGTGCCCGGCGCGTTCACCTATCCCATGCAACGTGGGGAAAGCCCGTTCTTCTCGTATGGTTATGAAGGCTACCTTCAGGATGTCAGCACGCTGGCCCACGAAAGCGGCCACGCGGTCCATATGAGCCTCATGAACAACGCGGGCGTGCTGCCGTCGAACATGGGTGGCCCGTCGTACTTCACCGAGAGCTACGCGATCCTCGATGAGATCGTGCTGAGCGACAAACTCTATCGCGAAGAGCAGGACCCGGGGCGCAAGGTCTACTACCTCGAACAACTGCTGTCCCAGATGATGTCGTTCTACAGCAACGTTCGCATCGCGGCCATCGAGAAAACGGTCTACGAGAAGGTCGACAAGGGCCAGGTAAAGACCGCCGACGACCTGGACAAGATAACCCATGACATCGGGGCCAAGGTTTCCATCTGGCACGATCTTGAGCCCGACACCAACGCGCTCTGGGAACAGGTGGAGCATTACTATCGCTCCGGCACCCAGTACGAGAATTACGTGTTCGCCGACCTCCTTGCCCAGACCTACTTCACGATGTACCAGAAAGACCCGGCAGGATTCGCGAAGCGTTTCACCGCGCTCGAACGCAACGGCTTCAACGACACGCCCGCGAACCTGCTCAAGAAATTCATGGGCATCAACATGAGGGACCCCAAGACCTACGCCGCGGTGTTCCAGACGCACGAGAAGTACCTGAACGACCTGGAAGACCTGTACAAGAAGGTTCCCGTCCAGAAAATGCCGGCCGAATAGGACGCGGCACGCCTGAACCCGAACCGGCCCGCTTCCTTACTGGGAGCGGGCCGGTTTGCGCCTGTGGTCCGTAGGGGCGGGAATGTCGTTTCGCATATACTCACGAATCCTGCCCTCGCTACCTGGGGTGGCGAATCTGACTCACCACTCCCCAAACACCGCGTAGGCGTTTGCCGAGGTGGCCTCGGCCACGGCTTCTATCGGAAGGCCCTTCGCACCCGCGACGGCATCCGCAACGAGCGCGGTAAAGGCCGGTTCATTGCGCTGGCCACGGTGCGGATGGGGCGTCATGTAGGGGCAGTCGGTTTCCAGCAGCAATCGGTCCATGGGAATAAAGCTCACCGCTTCGCGGAGGGCTTCCATCTTCTTGAATGTCACCGCGCCGCCGATGCCCAGGTAACAGCCCAGGTCCAGCCATTTGCGCGCCCAGGTTATGTCGCCAAGGAAGCAGTGCATTAACACGGGGCCTACCCGCCCCTTCCCGCCGCCCTCCGCGGGACCGTTGTCAGCCAGCGCCGCCTTCAGCACAGCATACACGTCGTCCTCCGCCTCGCGCGTGTGAACCACCACCGGCAAGCCGCAGGTTGCGGCGAGGCTCGCCTGGCTCTCAAAACACGTCTTCTGTACCGCGCGAGGCGAGAAGTCGTAATGGTAGTCCAGCCCGATCTCTCCGATCGCGCGAACCCTTGGACGAGCGGCCAGGGTCTTGAGTTCGTTCAAGTCGGCGTCGGTGAACGATTTCGCATCGTGCGGGTGCACACCGATGGTGGCGACGATGCCGGGCCAGCGTTCCGCGAGCGACACGGCGGCGCGGCTGGACGGCATGTCGGCTCCGATGGCGATGATGCGCTCCACTCCGGCCTCGATTGACCTTTGCAGGACCTGGTCGCGGTCATCATCATACTCGGCTGCCTGGATGTGCGCGTGGGTATCTATCAGCAAGGTCCCGTGCTCCTCCGGTACCCGGCGCGATTCGGCGTCGCTTGCCCGCGTCGGCACTCTCCCGTCATGATAGGCAGGTGGACATCTTTCATTCTTACGTAACGCGCGAGATACCTTCGGCCGGGCTGGGCTTGCTCCTCGCAGCGGGCAGCGTGGAGACCTGGCAAGGCGACGCCCCGCCCCCGCGCGCCGAATTGCTGGAGCGCATGGCCGAGTCCGATGCGCTGCTCTGCCTGCTGGCGGACTGCATCGACGCCGAGGTCATGGACGCCGCCCCGCGCCTGAAAGTCATCAGTAACTACGCCGTCGGCACCGACAATATCGACGTGGAAGCCGCATCGGAACGCGGCATTTGCGTCTGCAACACTCCCGGCGTTCTGACGGACGCGACAGCCGATCTCACCTGGGCACTCCTGATGGCGGCCGCGCGCCGCGTTGTGGAGGGCGACGCCCTCGTCCGCTCCGGCAACTGGATATCGTGGGATCCACAGCTCCTTCTGGGCCAGCCCTTGTCGCAGCGCACGCTGGGAATCGTCGGTCTGGGGCGCATCGGTTCCGCGGTCGCCAGACGCGCCATTGGATTCGATATGCGAGTGCTCTATACCGCGCGCCATCGCAACGAGGGGGCGGAGCAGCAGACCGGCGCCTCTTACACCGATCTGGAAACGCTGCTCCGAGAGAGCGATTTCGTCTCCATCCACTGTCCGCTCACCCCGCAGACCCGGGGGATGATCGGCGCGCCCCAACTCGCGATGATGAAGCCGACGGCCGTCATTGTGAATACTGGGCGCGGGCCGGTGGTGGACCAGGTGTCGCTGGTTGAAGCGCTGAGGGAACGCCGACTGTTCTCCGCGGGGTTGGATGTGTACGACGTGGAGCCGCTGCCACCGGAACACCCGATTCTCAAGCTCGAAAACGCCGTACTGCTCCCTCATCTGGGTTCAGCGGACGTGCCGACACGCCGGAATATGGCGCGGATGGCGGCGGAGGCAATCATCGACGTGATGTCCGGCAAGATGCCCGCACACCTCGTCAATTACGACGTCTGGGACCATCGGCGATAGCGATGAACGTTGAAGAAGGTTTGGCGCGCAACATCGTCGACATTCATGGAGAGACCGGGGCAGAATGGGTCAGCCGGGTGCCGTCTCTCCTCGCGGAGATTGGCAAGCGCTGGTCGCTCACGTTCAGTGCTCCGTTCCCCAACTTGTCCTACAACTACGTCGCGCCGGTAACGCTTCCGGACGGCGCACACGCCGTGCTCAAGCTGGGCGTGCCGGACCGGGAACGCCTGGCTGAATTCGCCGCCCTGCCGCACTACGGCCCGGCGATGGTGCGGGTTCTGGCTTCGGACGCCACCCTCGGAGCGCTGCTCCTGGAACGCCTCGAGCCCGGCGAACCGCTCTCCAGCCTCACGGAGTCGGGAAGGGATGACGACGCGACCATCATCGCGGCCCACGTGATGCGCGCGCTCTGGCAGCCCGCCCCGGTCGGCCTGACTGTCCCCACCGTGAGCGCCTGGGCCACGGGATTCGCGAAGCTGCGGGAACGTTACGATGGCGGAACCGGGCCGCTGCCATTGGATTTCGTGGAGCAGGCCGAACGTGATTTCGCCGAACTGATCGCCGCCGAACCTGCCGTCCTCTTGCACGGCGATCTGCACCACGGGAACGTCCTCTCGGCGGGGCGGTCGCCCTGGATCGCCATCGATCCGAAGGGCCTCGTTGGCCAGCGCGGTTACGATGCGGGCAATTTTCTGCGAAGCTACGTCGAAACGCTGGCGAACCCCGCCCGCGCGCTCAAGCGCCGGATGGACATCCTCTCGGACGAACTGGGTATGGAACGCGAGACGCTTCGGCGCTGGGCCATCGCCCAGGCGGTCCTGTCCGCGTGGTGGAGCATCGAGGACCACGGTGACGGCTGGCAGGGGGCTATCGAGGTGGCGCGGGTACTCGCGGGGATGGGTGGATGAATGGGAACCGCGCCCACGCGGCGATGAGCGCCTGGCCACCCCAGTAGAGCGCCATGATTGCGATGCCCGGTGCGGAGAAGCCCAGCCTCCACTGGGCGAGCGCTATAAGCGTGTCACTGGCCCCAAACAATACCGCCCCCAGCAAGCCGATCCACGCCAGGGGATGGTTCGTCGATGGCCACGCCTGCGCGGCGGATCTCCACATCATCGCGCAGATGACCGTCAGGTAGAGCGCCACGGGGAGGGTCATCCCGCCCAGAGCCGGCAGGATGGCGAAGAAGGCGATCGCGCCCCACACTATGAACGGCGCCGCATACCCGGGCCGGAGACTGCGGTCGGCTTTTATGAAGGCGCTGATATACAAAGCGTGTGCCAGCATGAAGGCGCCGACGCCGGGAAGGAACCGGCCCAAATCCAGCAAGGCATCACCGACGGCGGAGGCCGCAAGTCCCAGGCATATGAGCGGTGATCTTCGCCCGACGATGGCCGCCAGGCACATCACCGGAGTCACCTTCAGCGCAACGCTCCACGTTCCACCGATTCCCGCCACATAAGCCCAACCTGCGCCGGCCGCGAGCAGCATCAGAAGCAAACGCGGAAACGAGGAAACCGGGAATCTGCGCTTGAGTTTCCCGGTTTCCTGATTCCCCAGTGCCACTACTTCTTTGCGCACCATTTCACGGCGTTATACAGGATCTTCCGGACGTTCTGGTTGAAGAACGTGGGAACGCTCTCGTGCCCGGGGCGGAAATAAAAGACGCGCCCAATGCCTTCGCCCTGGCCAACGCCCTTGCCGGGGCCTGAGGTGAAGTCAGGGTCGATGCCTTTGCCCACCGTCCAGCACGCACCGCTGGGGAAATACTCTCCTCCGAACGGGAAGTATGACTGCAGGACGACCACTGATGGCGGTGGAACGGCGAATGGCGCCCCGTACATCTCCTCACCGTCCAGCACGAAGTCGTCCACACCGGCCGCGATGGGGTGCTTCGGGGCGCAAACGGTGATCTCCTCCACTTCCGGCGGCTCGTTCTCGCGCCATCCGCCCTTCAGATGGCCGGGCGCTTCCAGAATGGCGCCAAAGGTCTTCGAGTAGTGCGCGGAGTGCAACGCGATGAAGCCCATTCCGTTCTCGCGGACGGCCTTCTTCACGATCGCCACGGTCTCATCGCTTACCTGCGAATGGCGGACGTGCGCCCACCAGAGGAGGACATCGGTGTCAGCGAGCGCTTCGGCTGTGATGCCCTGGTTCGGGTCATCAAGGTTGGCGGTCTTGACCACGATTCCGTCTCCGCCGAGTGCGCGAAGGCCTTCGGCCACAGCGCCGCGGATGTTTTCAGGGTAGATCGCCTTAGGCGCGTGGCCGGGGTTCTCATCCCAGACCAATACGCGAATCTTGTTTGCCATCGTAATCGTTCTCCTCATCTAGCGCGGACGCCTCGCCCGCATTTATGAAACTCGGGCACAGAGGCCCGACCTACCACACTGGACGTTGGAAAACGGAAGTGAGACGATGGATTCCGGTGCCAGTCACCCAGCCTCCACCTCTGTTCATCCAACCTCCAAGTTCAAACTTCTCACGTCCAGCTTCCGGCCGCGTACGTAGGCAGCCACCGTCATGCGGTCGTCGCCGCGCCAGACGCACAGCGATAACACTTCGTCCGCATCCATCGCCTCCACCGCGGCCTCCGGCGGGGCAACCGCCGACGGATCCACAACCAGTATATCCGCCTCCTTGCCTTCGGCCAGCGAGCCGGCTGTATCCGTAACGCCCAGCGCCTGCGCCCCGCCGAGCGTCGCGAGGTGGAAAGCGTGGCGCGCGAGCAATGGCGCGACGCCTTTCGTGAGCGCGGACCGCGCGTTCCTCGTCTCGATGGCGCCGCGCATAACGCGCCACATATTGAGGTCGGGTCCGCCCGCCACATCGGACCCCAGTCCTACGGCAACTCCGGCGGTGCGCAGCGCATCGAGCGCCATCATCCCGCTCGCAAGATAGAAATTGGAGGTCGGACAGTGCGCCACCCGTGTGCCGGTGACGCCGAGGGTTTCCCGCTCACGGTCGGAGAGATGGATAGCGTGCCCCATCACGGTTCGGGGTCCCAGCAGGCCGCAGCGGGCGTAAACGTCGGTGTAGTCCAGCGCATCCGGGAATCGATCTGCGATAGCCTTCAGTTCATCGATATTCTCGGAAAGGTGCGTTTGAATGCCGGCGTCATACCACGCCGCGATCTCGGCGGCGCCGCGCATCAGCGCCAGGGAGCACGCCACGGCGAAGCGGGGGCTGACGGCATATCGAATGCGGCCGCCATCCTGTCCATGCCACTTGCGGCACAGTCGGTCGGTCTCCTCGAGGCTCTGGTCGATGACACGGGTGGGCGCGGTGTCGGAATACGTTTCGTCATCCATCATCACCTTGCCCATGGAGACGCGCAATCCGGCGGCTTCCGCGTGCTGAAAGCACACCTCGGCGCTGTCTTCCCAGACCGCGAGGTAGATTCCCGCCGTGGTGGTGCCATTGGCGGCCAAATCCCGGAAGAAAAGGGGCGCGAGGGCTTCCGCCTCAGCGGCGCGGAATCGGCGTTCCATTGGGAAGATGTTGCGGTGAAGCCAGGGAAGGAGGTCGCCCGAACCGGCGCCCGCCGCGGGATACTGCGGCAGGTGCGTGTGGGCGTCTATGAGGCCGGGCAATACGAGCGCGGGGCGCATGTCGTCGATGCGTACATCGGGGTGGCGCGGCAGGAGAGACGCCGCGTGCCCCACGTCCACGATGCGCCCGGCGCCGTCCCACAGGACGACGCCGTCGCGCCACTCCTCCAGAGCGCCGTACACCGGCGCGTGGATCATGCGCCCGCGCAGGCCGGTCAATTCGGTTGTGTCAGTCGGTGACACGCACTTTCACCCTGTCTGATCTCTTGTTGGCTTCGCCTCGGCGGACCGTATTCGGAACACCCGATGCGCCACCCAGTAATCTCTCCAGCGCCGGTAGCAAGGTGGAAACACGCCGCGCCCGGATCAGCAAATCCCATATGGGCTCGCACTTCTTCCAGCCGCCGGCATAGATGGCGTGGCGCAGTCTATCGGCCCACCGTTCGTGAGCGCCGGCCCCCTTCAGGATAGCGCCCCATCGGTAGAAATCGCGGTACGCCCTCCAGTATCCACGCTCCAATGTGCCGGCGTCCATTCCCGCCGGCCGAAACACGGCGTGACGGGTATCATACAGGTCCCAATCACGATGCAGGATACGGCCCTGCGCGACCATACGACACCAGGTCGCGGTGCCCGGGTAAGGAGTCAGGACGTGAAACGTCGCAGTCTCGATTCCCTGCCCAACCGCCCACTCCACAGTGCGGTCGAACACTTCCGCGTCGTCATGGTCGAGGCCGAACACGAACGATGCGTTGACCATCACGCCAAGATCGTGCAACCGGCGGACGGCCTCATCATAGTCCCGCTTGAGGTTCTGGTATTTGTGCTGTTCGCGCAGGTTCTCCGCGTTGAGTGTTTCAAAGCCGACGAACAGGCTTCTGAGGCCGCAGGCGACCGCCTGCTCCAGCAGTCCAGGCTCCAGAAGGGTCTGCACGGTTCCCGCCGCCTGCCAGACCCGGCCCGCGCCGCGCATGCCCGCGAACAGTGCCGAGGCGAAGCGGCGATCGCCAAACAGGTGGTCGTCCAGAAAGTACAGATGGCGGCCGGGCAGGCCGGCGATCTCCTCCAACGCCGCATCGACGGCCTGTGTGTAGAACGACCGACCGCCGGCGAAGAACGACTCCTTGTAGCAGAAATCGCACGTATGCGGACAACCGCGGGATACGACGATGGAGTTGGGCACAAGGTAGAGATTGCGGCGGATGAGGTCGCGCCGGGGCCGCGGGGCCCCATCCAACGTTCGCACGGTCGACCGGTACACCTTGCCTGGGCGGCCCGCGCGAAAATCGGCCAGGAAGGCCGGCCAGGTATCGTCGCCGGGCCCGAGGAAGACGGTGTCGGCGTGGCGGGCCGCCTCATCCGGCAGGGAGGTAACGTGCAGGCCACCAAGAGCCACATGGACCCCCTGCGCGCGATAGTGGTCGGCGATCTCGTACGCGCGCCGGGCGGAAGTGATATAGACCTGGATCGCAACCAGGTCGGGCCTGTCGTTCAGTTCCAGCTTCTCGACATGCTCATCGCAAATTTGGATTTCGTCTGCATCATCCAGGTAGGCCGCCAGTGTCGCGAGTCCAAGTGGCGGAAACAGGGAGTATTTGACCGGCCGAAAGAAAGGGCTATGCGCTTCAGTTAGCGCTGGCAGGATCAGTTTTGCGTGCAAAGGGCGTCTCCCGTGTGAGTGGAGGGCGCTGGGTTGCGCCCTCCACTGAGGAGAACGGGCCGTTTCGGAACAGTGTCACGCGCGACAGAATGCTACAGCACGCGCGCTCCGCCGGAGGCCGATACGGCGTACAGGTGCGGGACCAGGTCGCTTTCCTTTGGCAGAACGCTGATCGCTTCCTGGTACAGGCCTGGAACCTCGGCCATGAACTGGGCCAGCGATTCCTTCCGGAGCAGCGTCACGGTGCAGCCGCCAAAGCCGGCCCCTGTCATGCGACTGCCGAGCACGCCCGGTATGCTCCGTGACGCGGTCACCATCGCCTCGAGGTGCGGTCCGGCGCATTCGTAGTCGGCCACCAGGCTGTCGTGGCTTGCGTTCATCAGCGCGCCCAGACCTTCATACACGCCCGCCTTCAGGGCCTCTCGAGCCCCGAGAACCCGCGCGTTCTCGGATACCACGTGGCGTGCCCGGCATCGGATCACATCCGGCAGGTGGGGCTGGTGAATCTGGAACTCATCAAACGTCACGTCCCGCAGGTTCTTCATCCCCGGTATGAACTGCTTGAGCAGCCGAACGGCTTCTTCGCACTCTTCGACGCGCTTTGCGTAGACCCCCTCCGTCAGGCCGCGATGCTTGCTCGTGTCCGCGACGACCATCGCCAGGCCGGCCGCATCGGGATCGAAAGGAATGTGCTCGAAGGAGAGGTCGCGGCAATCCAGGAAAAGCGCATGGCCGTCCTGCCCCACCGCCGATATGAACTGGTCCATGATGCCGCTGGGAACGCCGATAAACTCGTTTTCCGCCCGCTTGCATATCTGCGCCATCTCCGGGCCCGGAATCACGTGCCCTGAGTTGTGGGCGAGGGAGAGGCACGCCGCGACTTCCAGGGCGGCGCTGCTGCTGAGCCCGCTGCCGACCGGCACATCGCCTTCCAACGCCACGTCCGCGCCGCGGAGCGGGTAGCCGGCCTCCTGCATCGCCCACGCCACCCCTTTGATATATTGCGCCCATTTGATGCCACTCTTCTCGATATCGTCCAGCGGAAACGATGCGTCGCCGGGGAAATTGGCGGAGTGCAACACGACCGTCTCGTCGGGACGCGATCGCACCGCCATCAGCACGTCGAAGGACAGCGCGCACGGCATCACAAAGCCATCGTTGTAGTCCGTGTGTTCACCGATGAGGTTGACGCGGCCTGGTGCGCGGGCTATGAAGGCTGGTTCGCCGGAGAAACGCCGCGAAAATGCGGCGGAAACATGAGTCAAGCGTTCTTCTGTCATGGTTGTCCGTTTGGGTGCAGGGGTCCGAGGACCGGGAGTTCATCAACCATAGGTTAGCGCTAATGAGCGCCGGGTGAAAGGGACGTGACGGGTTTCGGGTGTCAGGTGTCGGGCCTGCCACCCATCACCTGACACCCGGCACCCCCTCACTCGGGGCCGTAGATATCCGTATAGTAATCCCAGTCCGGATCCGTGGCGCAGCGGATGAACGCCACCTGACCCGAGTGGTATAAATCCTCCGAGGACAGGGCCGCGACGCCGCTCACCAACGGCATCGACATGCCATAAATGGACACCTCGGTGTCGAGCGGCGAACCGCTCCATTTCCCGGTGATGAAATCGCACAATTCGCGATGCGATGCGTCAAGCATCGCGAGCAGCTTGTCGCGATCGCGCTCGGGCTCCGTGAGGGAATCGTAGTCCGGTTCCTTGCCGGACTGCAGCGATTGCAGCGCCGCCCGGTCATCACAGATCAGGTGCGCGATCGTTTCCGTAATGCTCTTGCACTCCTGATAAGGCTTCCAGTCCCATTGATCCGCCTTGAGGCCCTTCAAGTGCTTCAGAAAGGACTGCCGGCTCTTCCGGAGTCCCTGGACGGCATCGGCAACGGTGTAAGGCATAGTTCATACCTCCTGCTCGGATGGAACGAGGAAATGGGGAAATGAGGAAACGGTTCCGGGTCATTTCCCCATTTCCTCGTTTCGCGATTTCCGTCTTCTCAGTGCATTTCCTTGTCGCCGTACAGCGTCTGGATGTAGTTCACCTGGCCCAGGTGATATGTCAGGTTCCAGAAATGCATGGACATGACCGCCGCCAGGGGCATGTCGAACCCGCCGCCAAACGGCAGGTGAACCATGGTCATGAACTCGGACTCCGGTACGGCGCGCAGCGCCGCAAACAGCTTAGCGGTGCCTGCCTGGCAGACCTTCTCACACTCGTCGATGGTCTTCCACTGCTGGCGGGCTTCACGGCCCTTCTCCATATCCCCCGGAGTGATATCCGGAAACTTCCGGTCCGCCACCAGAGGGGTTAGCCAGGAGGGCGCCTGAGCGCATTCCTGCAGGATTCCCAAAGTCGTTCGTCCTTCGCCCAGTGGGCTCCATTCGAGTTTGTCCGCCGTCGTCGCGCGCGCCGAACGGAAGAGATCCCCCATGGCTTTCTCCGTGGCGCCGATGATATTGTCCTGGTAACTCATCAATGTCTCCATATGTGAGCGTTGTCGGTGGGCCGGGAGCGGCGCCGCTCAGATCGCCGGTCCGGACAGCAACAAAGGGCGCCCGTTGAGGGCGCCACCATCGGAAGCCCATGATAGCACATACGTTCGTGTTTTTTCACCACAGGATGCCGCCGAAATGCACCGCTGATTGCAGGGCGGGGCCTTCTGCATCGGCAGAAACCGACGCCTGGCCGACAAATCCGGTTGAATCCGGCTCACATGGAACGGCCCATCGGCGTGCAACCGGCTCCAGCCGGTTTCGTCCCGCAGCCGTCGGCTTCAGGCGATGCAGAAGTGTGCGATTTCTCTCCACAATCCTGACGAGCGCCACGGTGGCCGCCTTCTTCGGAGCCCGCGGGCAGTCCCCGCCGTACGCGACGATGTCTACTACAATTCATCGCGCAGCCGGAAGTAATATGAACAGCGATGTCGTTAACACTGTGGAGGTGAATGATGCTAGAGGCTTACCTGAGCGTACTGGAACTGGACTTTTTCGAGGTGACGGAGGCCTTCAGAGGGCTGGCAGACGGGAACGTCTGGAAGCGGCCCGCCGAAGGGCTTCTCTCGGTGGGAGAACTCGCGGGGCACATCGCATACTGGGAAGCAGCGAGGCTGGCCGGCGAGGGCAAGGAAGGGACGTGGCGGCCAGACCTGACCAAATGCCGGGTGAGCAGCCCGCTCATCGATGACCGGTTCGCCTATTACCCGATGACGATAGCGGCGCCTCCTTCGGAGGAGCATCTGGCGATGAGCGCGGAGCAGGTCTGCCGGGAGTTGCTGCGGGTGAACGAGGAAGCGGTCGCGTATTTGCGGGCGCTGAATCCCGATCTGGACAGCCCCGCGCCCGGCTGGCCGCCGGAGTGGACCTATGCCCAGACCCTGAAGTATCAGGCGTTTCACGTAGCCTACCACACGGGCCAGATGTACACCGTAAGGCACCTTCTGGGCGAGGAAACGCCGGACAACTGAGGGTGCTGCCTTTGTCGATGGATACCCTCCAGTAGTCCGTTCCCGAACCCGGTGCGCACCAGTATCGTGCCCTAGAGCACATCCACTGGGATAGCTCAAGGGCTGCGCCCCAACTTACGGACTACGCAACAGGTGGAGTTGGCGGGGGATCACATCCCCTGCGGGCCAGGCCTTCGCGAGCCTCACGCGCAGTGATCTCGTCGGGATCATCCAGGCGTCGCACCAGGGCCTCACGGATCTCCGGCATGTCAAGATCGATCCCTGCCAGTCCCGTTGTCGCCCAATCGCGTACGATGATCTGTTCGTCCTCCGACAGCTCGATCAAGGTCTGCACGGTCTGGTCGTCATCTAGGCCGCACAGGGCGAACGCCACGGAATATCGCACACTTCCGCTCCAGTGGTTCTTCAGGGCAACCAGCGGCGGAACCATTCGGGGGTCGGTCTCGAGATCCATTGAATCCATACTGGCTTTGAGATGTCCCAGCCCGATTCCGGCGGAGTTCAGGACACACGCACGCTTGTCCTTCAGGAGATTGAGCAGGATTTGCAGTCGCTCCTCCAGAAAGGGCAGCTTATCCCATCCGAGTTGACCGAGAACGTCCGCTGCCAGCGCCCGCTCCGCCGCAACCTTGCTCTGGCTGTATCGCACGGCGACATCGAACACCTCGCGGTTGCCGTGGGCGTGCAGGACACAGAGAAAGGTCAGGTATTCCTCCACGTCCTTGGTGAGGTTGGCTCGCTGGAACAACTCCGCCACCGGCTGTGGATTCTCGTCCATGAGACGTTGAATCCAGGCAACGAACTCGGCAGTAGCCACTTGCCACCTCCATTCTTAACCGCAATCGCCCCTTGGGCCGTCGACCAGGGACCAAGCGGCGGAGATATCGTGACCCAGGCCGCCCTACTCGCTCTCAGCCTTGTCCCGTGTGGGCCGGTCGTTCTGGATGCGGCTGCCGGTGGGGCCGCGCTGGCCCTGGTATTTGCTTTTGCGTGACGGGTGGCCGTACGGCAGTTCCGACGGGCTGGAGAGACGGGTGAACGAGATCTGGCAGACGCGCATGTTGGGATAGAACGCCACGGGCATTTTGCCCACGTTGCTCAGTTCCAGCGTGATGTTGCCCTCGAAACCGGGGTCGATGAACCCGGCGGTGGCGTGCACCAGAATCGCCAAGCGGCCGAGGCTGCTGCGTCCGTCCACCTGGCCGACGATGTTATCCGGGATCTTCACGTATTCCTTGATGCTGCCCAGCACGAACTCGCCGGGGTGCAGCATGAAGACGCCGCCATCGGGGACGTGGATAACCTCGGTATAGTCGTCGGTATCGTCCTTGAGCGGGTCAATGAACGCTCTTTGCGCGTGCTTGAACACGCGGAAATCGTTGCCGAGGCGGAGGTCGATGGATGCGGGCTGGATCTGGACGCAGGGGTCCTCGAGCGGCTCAACGACGATGGTCCCCGCCGCCAGCGCCCCCTTGATGTCTTTATCGGATAGCATACTGCATTGTAAAGCATTCAGCATCCAGCATCCAGCATTCAGGTCCGAAACCTGGATGCTGAATGCTGGATGCTGAATGCTGGATGCTGAATGCTGATATCCGCTGAGGTTACTTGGTGTCCGGCACGACGCGCGTGGTGATGAAGAGTGTGACGTCCGAGTGGGTCTTGCTGGTCTGACGGTGCTTGAACAGCTCACCGAAGATCGGAATCTTGCTCAGGTATGGCACCGACGTCATCGTCTTGATCTCGTCTTCGCGCATCAGACCGCCGATGGCGACCGTTTCGCCGTCCTTAACCCTGATGGTCGTGTCAACGCTGCGCTCCGAGATACGGGGCAGGGTCACGTTGCCGTAGGTGTCGAGGGAGACCAGCGACGATACGGTTGGGTGAACTTCCAGCGTGATATCACCTTCCGGCGAGATCTTGGGCACAGTAAGAAGCGTGATGCCGACATGCGCCTTTTCGGTCTGATAGGTCAGCTTGGCAGACGCAGAGTCATAGGTCTGGCTGATGACGTAGGTGATCGTGTCGCCGATGAAGATCCGTGCGGGCCTTCCGTCAACGGCGGCGACCTTGGGGTCAGCCAGCAGGCGGGAGTTCTGCAGAATCTGTTGGAAGTCCGGGTCGATGCCAACGTTGAACGGCAGGCGGGAGAACTGGCCGAAACTCAGCACGCGGCCAGCGGTAGCGCCCGCGCTTTCGGACACGCCCGTCGGTCGCGGCGTGTACTTCAGTCCCAGTTTGAAAGCGTCGTCGTCGTTGAGGTCCATCACGCGTGCGGTGATTTCCACCTGGCGCGGGGCAACGTCCATTCGTTCCAGGAGGGCTTTGGCCTTGGCCAGGGCGCTGGGATAGCCCGTGAGCAGGAGCGATGTAGGCTCTTCTCCGGCCGTGAACGAGACCTTGGTGTCGGTTACCGAGGCGCCAGGGGTGAGTACGGCGCCCGAGGATTCCGTCTTCTCGTTTGCCAGCGTCACTTCGGTCGTGGCGTTGCTGCTGCTGCCGACTTTACCTTCACCGGGCAGGCGTCTGCCGGGTCCCGGGGTAACCATGATGTCCGGTATCAGGCTGGTGAGCGTGCGGGTTGCCTCGAGTATGTTCAGGTACTTGCAGTCGTAGACGATGGTCTGGCGCTCGCTCTCGCCGCTGCCGGAGGCGCCTTCCATCCGCGAAAGCAGTTCACGGCCCTGTGTCACCTCCTCCACGGAACCGGTGAGGGTTACCATGGAGGTCCCCTGCGGCTGCGCCAGCAGGGAAGGTATCATTTTGGTCAGGGTGACCACCGCATCCGCCGGTTTCAGCGATGTGAGCGTGTAGATGGAGGTTTCCGACGCGCCGGGGTACATTTCCTTCAAGCGCGCGGGTGAAGCCACCACATAGGTACCGCCGATGCTCTGGTAGCCCAGCCCGTTCAGGCGGGTTACCATGTCCAGCGCCGACGCCAGGTCGACGCTCTTCAGGGAGACGCTGATCTGCTTGTCCTTGGCCTCCGGTCCGGCGACGATGTTGCTGCCGGTCTGGGTGGCGAGGGCCTTCAGTACGTCCACGATGTCCGCGTTGACGAAGTTTACGGTCACGGTGCGACCGGTTTCGGGTGCCGCCAGTACGCGGGTATGCGGGCCCGAAATGATCAGCGCAACCGCCAGAGCCGCGCCGGCCAGAGTTTTTCGTGTCATTCGATTCATTGCCATCTCCGATTCCAGGGATACGGTCAGGGTCTTCGGTATTCGGTCAAGGGCTGGGCGAGCCGGCCCCCGTCGCGTTATTCCGATGTCCTATTTCTTTGCCGGCGTCGCGGCCGGGGTTTCTCCATCGAGACGAAGTGTCTTCTTCTCTCCGCCGCCTTCCAGGACCACGGTGGTTTCCTGAATCGCCACAAGGCGGAATTTGGGATCGAGTATGTCGCCTACTCTCGCGATGCGGCGGCTGCCGTCGAAGTGCTTCAGCACTGCCACATCCGGATTGCCCTGCACGACGCCGGACAGCACGTACGGCATCGGGGGCGCAACCGGCGCCGCGGCCACCAGTGTTCCCGGTTTGGTCACCAGCGGCGATGGCGCAGTGACGGGGGTCGGGGTCCCAAATGAATGCAGCATCGGGTTGACCGTGGGCAGAGGCGTCATGTTCGGCAGTTCGGTCACCAGCACGGGCTTCGAAGTCGTTCCCGCCGGCGATGCGGACGGCGCACCGGTCTCAGCCAGTTTGACGGTCTGGACGAAGGGATCCCTGTCGCCCAGCGGCACCTCCACGATTCGCTGCTTCTCAAGGGACATGACCGGGCCCACCGCCGCCGCCACGGCCGGAGCGGCCTGCGCTACTACCGGAGCCGGCGGCGCCTTGGGCGGGGGAGCCGCCACCGTCGTCGTCTGGATTCGCCAGAGGAAGAATCCCAGGCACAGCGGCAACGATGCGAGGGCGATCATCTTCTTCTTGCGTTCTCTTGTTTCTCGTTCTAGACTATCCATCGTCTTTTCCCTCTCGTTGTGCTATCCACGGGCAACCGCTTTGGAGGCGGCCATGCCCTGGCCTTCGGCCACTTTGGCTCCGGAGGTCGCTGCCGGTGCGGGCGTTGGGGCCCCGGCCACGCTTGCGCCAGGCGCCGCGGGCGTCGCTGCTGGTGAAGGCGGCAGAACGAAGGCCGTAAGCGAGAGCGCTGCCGTAAGCGATGGCGACTGGCTGGTCTTCGGGCCCGCCGCCGGTTGCAGTTTGATGCTGCTGAGCGCGAGGATCTTGCGGAATCTGGTCAGATTCTTCAGGAACTTCTGCACCGTGCCATAGCTGCCGGTAACGTTCATTTCGAACTGATATTGAGTGGTTCCGCCGGCGCTTGCCGCGGGTGCGGCGCCCGTTGGAGCCGCGGCTGTCTTCGGGCGGAACTCCAGGATTTTCACGCCGCTGCTAACCGCTGTCTTCTCAATGTCGCCCAGGAGCGTCGGGATGTACTGCGGTTGCGGCAGGCCCTTCTCCAGGAACTGAACCTGAGCCTGCATATTCCCGTACTGCGCCTGAAGAGCGGGCAAGCCGGCGCTGACGGTGCGGACGTTGTTCAGCGCGGTTTCCTTGCCGGCCAGCGTCTGTTCCATAGCGGCCTTCTTGTTGTGAACGCTCATCACCAGGCCGGCGCAGACGATTGTCTGCACGCCAAGCACGATGCCGAGTACACTCAGGGTACGCTTGTCCAGGCGGCTTCGTTTATTTGCCATCGGTCGCTCCCTCCAGCGGTACGAGTGCGCCGGCCATCTCGAAGTTTACGAGCTTGTCCTTGCTGCTGGCCTGCGTATAATGCAGTTCCACGCTCTGCACGTATGGTTTTCCGTTCAGGTGCAGCATCGCTTCGCCCACCGACTTCTGCGAGATCGTTTGACCGGTGACGATGAAGCTGTCCGCGGGCTGCGCCTGTGTAGCGAAGGATGTGAGCCACGCCTTCGCCGGCAAACTGGCTCCCACTTCCTGGAGAACCGCGCGCCAGCGATTGGTGGAGTTCTGCGCAGCGAGCAGGGTGGCAACCCGGGGCTGCACCGCGGCCATGTCCGCCTGCAATTGCTCCACCTTCGCAACGGTGGTTTGCAGCATCGCCGTCTGGGCATCCACGTCCCGGATGCGGCTGCGGGTGGTCTGGATCGAGAACGTCATGAAAACCACGCCCATGACCGTCAGCGCGCCCACCGCGAACATGCAACGTGCAAGTACTCCGCGTATGAACTCCAGTTTTCGCCGCTCCGCGCGCCGCGCGGCGATCAGGTTGATCAATAACATCTCAGGCTCCTCAAGGCGATTGACCGCCAGGGTGGGCAACACGCCCTCATCGTGCGGTCGCGGCGGGTTCTTTCGCCGCCTTCGAATTCGACTTCAGTTTGGGAAGGCCCTGATTGGAGGCCTTGGTTCGCGGCGTCGCGGCAACATACCGGCGCGCCACTATCTCGCGAAGCGCCAACCCGGCGGCAAGCACCATGGAGGCGGCGTCCGCGGAAAGGAGATTGGCGCGCGCTTCGTCCAGGTTTACAAAGCGCTGATGGAATACGTCCGCCATTTCGACCGGCATATCCAGGATGGAATGCAGGTAAGTATCCAGGCCCTTCAGTTTTCCAGTGCCCCCGCTGATGATCAGCCGATGGACCAGGCCTTCCTGGCCCCCCTCGGGGAACTGGCTCTGGTAGAAGTTGATGGACCGGCGAATCTCCTTGACCACCTCTTCGAGCAGGGGCACCACGGCGCCGGCCACTTTGTCTGTCCGCAGCAGGCTGCGGTCTGCAGTGGCCTGAGTGACGTCCATGGACATTTTGATCCGCTCGGCTTCATCCGTGTCGCAACCCAGCGCCTGGGTGATCGCGCTTGTGATTGCATTCCCGGCGGTGCCGATGGTGCGGGTGAAGACGCTGCGGCCGTTCTTGACGATGTTCACGTCCGTATAGGACGCGCCGCTGTCAACGATCGCGATGGTTTCATGGAAAAGCTCCGGGTTCGGAGCCGTGTCGATGAGTGCGCGCATCGTGGCGAAAGAGCCGATGTCCAGAGCGAGTGGCTCGAGCCCCGCCGCTTCCATCGCGTTCACATAGCCGTCCACCAGCGCTCGGGGCGCCGCGACCAGCATCACGTTCATTTCCGTGGGAAGCAGCCCCGCGTCGTCCGGCAGGATCTGGAACTCCACGACGGAGTCCTCGATGGGGAACGACACGTATTTCTTTGCTTCCCAGGCGATGGTCTTGCGGAGCACGGCTTCAGGAAGCCTGCCCATCTTGATCTGGCGCACGATGACCGCCGGGCCCGACAACGCGCCCACAGCGCCGACCGTCTCAATGCCGGTCCCGTCCAAAAGTCCGCGTATGGCCGCCGCCGTCGCCGCGACGTCCATGACGCCGGACTCCGTGACTGCGCCGGGCGGTGTGGGCGCGATGCCCACCAGGCCCAATTCCACGCCGCGGCGTGTTTCCGTAATCTCCGCAACTTTGATCGAGTGCGTGCCAATATCCACGCCCAGGGTCTTGTTGCTCTTCTTTGTTCCGAACAGAGAAATCTCCATTGCCGCCTCACTTAGGGGGTCCGAGATCCGGGTTCCCGCGCCCGACACAATTGATTCAGCGCCGCAGACGCCGGCCCCGGATACCAATCCGGATTGCACATCACTTATGCCATGCACCGCATCGGATTTGGGACTACAAAGTTTAACCGCCATCCCGAGGGCCCGTGGGCCTTCTCACCGATGCAGGCCAAAAAGAGGCCGGGAGGCATCGCTGTCGATGCCTCCCGGCCTCCTGCGCAGCCTTTTAAGGCTGGAGCATTCAATTATGCGGCGGTCACTTCGCCGGCGCTTTGCGAGCGCCCTGCCACCCGATCGGATGAGGGTTTGTGGTGGGGGCGGGGCGGAGCCTGATGGGCCGCCGGCCCGCGCGGGACGTTAAGCTCGCACAGACGGTTTCCGGGATTTTGGCGGCCACCACGCGGCGGAAAAGGATAGCGTGACCCGCGTTATTCGGGTGCGTGCCGTCGCTGGAATACGCCGGCAACAGGCTTCCATCCGGCGTTCCGTAACCGGACATGAAGTCAAGGGCGTTCGCGCCGAAGGTTCGGTTGATAAAGGCCCTCAGTTGCGCCATCTGGGCGCGCTTGTCGGCGGTGAGGTTCCGGGGCTGCGGCGTGGACACCCAAAGGGGGATTCGCGCAACCCTCGCCGCGGTGGCGATGGTCTCGAAATTGTGGTACGCCTCTTCCAGCGAATAACCGCTCGCAATGTCGTTCGAAGGGAGGCTGAGGATGATGGCGTTGGGCTTGAGCGCTATGGCGGAGGTGATGTTATGGGCGGGATCCGGGGCCGGCCGGTTGGCGCGGGGCACTCTGCCGGTCGGCAGCACCTGATACGTCGTGTACCCGCTCACCGCCAGGTCTATGACCTTGTTGGCGGGGCTTATGCTCTGAAGGTAGGAATTGTACTGATTGACCCAGGACATGGACACCGGGGCCGCCCCCGCGCCGGCAGCGGTGGAAGACCCCAGCACGACCACCGTGAAATGGGTCCGGCAGTCATTGTAAGCGGAGGTGTTGCGAGCATTGGGCGCCATGGGCGGAGCGGCATGGGCCGCCGCCACGACGGCGAACGCAACCGCGATCAGCAATCTGCGAATCATAGGGGGACACTCCTCTTCTTTGCCGTGCCGCTTTGTCAGCGGACACGCCGGATAGAGACCCTGGCGGTTCCCCTCCGGACAAACCCCAGTTGATGCGCCACGTCGCGGCTGACATCAATCTCACGCCCTGGGACGAAGGGGCCATAGTCGCGGCAGACCGCGTGAACGGTGCGGCCGCCATAGGAAATCGCGAAGGTGTGCCCCCGCCATTCGCGGTGGCGCGACGCAAACGAGGAACGCGACGGAGCGTCGTAGAACGACGCCTTGACGCTTCGAGCCTGGGCAGCGCTCGAAACAAGCGCCAGTAACAACAGAATCCACTTCATAAGCAACAGAATTAGGGGTTGGCGCCTTGCGACACGCAAGACGGAATCGAGAGGCTGATTGCCTGGCGACGAGGCAATTCCCCTGCCCTTCCCTTTATTATACCACACTACGCCCGAGACCGAAACGAAGAGGCCGCCCGGGCGGGCGGCCTCCAGGATTCCAGACAGCGGTTGTCCGCTAGTTCTTGCGCCCACCTGCCTGCGGAACTTCCAGGATGACGCCGCGGGCATCGACGTTCACATCAGTGTACGCGCCGGTGCTGTCCTGCACGAAAACCCCGTGGAAAACCGCCCGAAGACGGGCCTGCGCCACTCCGACGCCCCCAAAGCGGCCCTCGATGACGCCTGTCAGATCGCCGAAGTTCTCGTTGACGGCTGTCATCGGTCCGGTGATGAACTTCCTCGTGTTCGGGGCAAACATCGTAATCACGCCGTCCGTGAGCCCGTCGCCGTTCTTATTCAGCACCGTCTGCGTGCGCAATTCCACTTCGACGGGGATGATGATGGGCGATACCGCAGCGTCCGCACTGGTCACGATGAGGATCGTGCTGCCCTTGTAGAGGCCGGTTGAAGTCACATCGTCCAGTGTTTTTGTGGAGATCTGCTTCAGGGTGAAGGAGAACGCCGTGACCTTGGAGATCACGGGAGCCGGCATGGTTGAGGGCTTCTTGCAGTTTGCCTGTGCAAATGAAGCGGTTCCGATGGTGGCCGCAGCCACGGTAAGGGCGATTGAGCGTAACAGTTTCACGAGCTTGCCTCCTCTGTCCTCATGCTGCGGCGGTGGACGCAGATCGAGATGATTGGCCCCCGATTGGAGCTGTTCCACTCAGATTATGTCGCCATTCCATTCCCGGCGCCATCGTTGAGAAGCCGGATAAGTGTGCGAACCAAATTGGTTGGAGCACCCGACCTACGCTTCCCTGAACGCCCCGGCCGCCTGTTTCCCGGCGCTGCGGATTCAGCTTCCGGGAAGCAGTGCCTCGGCGTTCGAGGACCGGGCGGGCAAGAGGATGCCGGCATCCGCGCGAAGGCGCTCCAGCATAAGGTCCCGCATTTCGGCGGCGTTCACCAAGCGGCAGACCGCGTCGCCCACCGTGCCGATGCGCTGGATTCCGCATTCCGTCATCTCGCCGTCGAGCCGCATAAAATCGCGCTGTTCGCCCCAACGGTGGAAACGACCCGGCAGTTCGTGCACCTGCCCTTCGGAATCCGTGATACGCATCATTCCGCTTCCCGGAAGCATGTGATACGGCACGTCCGCCAGTTCCTCGACCATATGGATGCTGGTGTTGGATTCGTGGTCGCACCCCAGCAGCAGGATCTTACCCCCGGCCGTGCAGAGCTTGTCGTAGGGGCTCCCAGGGCCGCACGGCGTGGCGCAGAACTCGTGCCCGTCAGTGAACCACGCAGCGCGCGCGCCGATGGCGGTAACGGAATGCGTGGGCTGAAGGCTCCGAAGCGCCCCCCGAAATTGGCGGGCGGCCTCCGGGACGGCGCCGATGTTCAGGGTGGGCGATGTCCGAACATCGAATACCGGCGGGTGTTCCGGCGAGATACCCGGGTGCCCGGTGTGCGCCGGGAACAGGGCTGTGCCCTGCGGCCCAACCGCTTCCACCAGCGCGCGCACCACGGTCTCCGCTCCGCCTTCCACGTACCCGATACGCGATAGCGAAGCGTGCGTGAGCACGGAATCGCCGGGCATGATGCCGAGGTTGCGGAGATCGGTTATCAACCGCTCAAGCGGCACAGTCTGTTTCGATTGCATACGAGAATGGTAGCGCCGTGGGCATTCGGCATCCAGTATCTGGCATAAAGGTGCGAATGGCAGACGCCCATTAGCGAATATACAACCGCAAGGGGCCCATTTTCTTGGTGCAGATATTGGTTAGTCTTCCGGCAATCAATCCGTTCACCATGGGGGCATGAAAACCACCACGTTGTTCCTGTTGGGCGCGCTGTGTGTCGTCCCCGCTCGCGCCGCCGTTTGCCATAGTGATTCCGTTCGTGTTGATGCCGTGGGTGGCAGAATCCGCGTTTCGGTGAAGAGTGGAAAGGGGTGGCTGCCGGTCCTGGAGTCGGCCGCGTCTCGCGGCGGGGCGCGGATCAACACGCTGGAGTACACTTCGGCCGACGTGACCGTCCCGATGGTGTCTATCTCGCGGCGACTCCCCGATGACGGCGCCGTTTACACTCACCTTCGGCCGGAAGGCAACCGCCTTCACGTTGAGACGACCGTCAATCTCAACCCCAACGGCCCGACGGATGTGGAGGCATTCGACGCCGGGTGGAATTTCCTGGGCGGAAAGCCGGACGCCACCTGGACGCCGAACCTGACGCCCAACCCGGACGAGGTCATCGGCAGGCACGTTTTCCGCAGCCCCGCGGTGGTGGTCCAGCGCGGCAGGCTGGCGGCCGTCCTGCTGCCGCAACTGGATGGTGACCTGGGCGCTGTACCGCTGCCCCCAACCCTGGGCCTGGACGTGCGGGACCCGAAGGGCGCGCGCCTCGATTTCGACCTGCAGGAGCACAACGTGGTGCGCCACGTGTTCTGGCGGCACGAGACGGGTAAAACAACGCGCCACAGCGGCACGCGGGAGTTCCACTACTCGTACGACATCCTTCTGACCGCCAATGCCGAGCCCCGCCGGGCGTACCGCATGGCCACGCGATGGTGGGACCGGTTGATGACCGCCGATAATGTGCGCGCGCAATCCGTTCCGTGGGCACGTTACGCGGCGACGGGCATCGATCAATATATGCTGCCGGTCATCTGGCGCCAGGGGGTAATGGACGGCGAAGTGGTGGGCGGGGCGACGATGAACTCCTGGGGCTATGCGAACGCGACGTGGTTCCAGTGCTGGTTCAATGACCTGCGTTCCGCGTACGGCACGTACCTGTGGGGGAAGCGCCTACAGCGTCCGGATCTGGTTGAGAAAGCCCGGCAGACCCGCCAGTTGCTGCTCCACAGCCCGCAGAAAGACGGGCTCTTCCCGGTGATCTACGATTGGGACAGCGCAACATGGCACCAGTTCACCGCCGGCGGCGGGCCGGATATCTGCCACGTGGTGGACTGCGCTTGGGCCGCCTACTGGCTGCTGATGTGGGACCAGGACCTGGAGACGGACCCGGCCTCAATTGCCTTCGCTCGGCGGTTTGGCGACTACCTCGTGGCGAACCAAAAACCTGACGGCAACTTGCCGGCCTACGTCACGATGGCCACCATGCAGCCGACCACTCACCTCGCCGAAGGCGCCGAGTCGGCCGGGTGCGGCATGTTCCTGGCATTCCTGGGACGCGTGACGCACGAAGCGAAGTACACGGAGGCCGCGCGAAGGGTGGCGGCGTATGTGCGGCGGGACATCATACCGCGCAACAAGTGGTTCGACTATGAGACGTTCTACAGCTGCAGCGGCAAGCCCGAGACCTTCTACGACAGCATCACCGATCAGAACCCGCAGAACAATTTGAGCATCCATTGGGCCGCCGAGATGTTCCGCCAGTTGTACCTCGCCGGCCATAAGCCCGCCGATCTCAAGGAGGGCGAGGCGCTGATGGACTACCTGAACCTATATCAGCAGTGCTGGTCGCCGCCCTGGATGACGTTCGAGGGCTACGGGGGCTATGGTGTCCAGAACACGGACGCAGAGTGGAACGACGCACGCCAGGCGCAGTTCGCCTGCACGAACCTCGACTATTATGCGCTGACGGGGAAGGCGGCCTACCTGAATCGCGGAATCGCGGGCCTGCGCGCCGGGTTCGCGACGACGTATATGCCCGAGAACGCCCTCATCTCCCCGCTGGCCTACACCAAGAAACCAACCGGCCACGCCGATGAGAACTATGGCCACGGGGGGGTGAACGGGCCCGCCGGCCCCACCTCGTGGGACTGGGGAACGGGCAGCGCGCTGGCGAGTGTAGCCTACGCTCGGCAGAAATACGGCGACGTGTGGGTGGACTGGAACACGAAGCAGGCGTTCGGCATCGATGGCGTTTCGGCAAGGCTCTCGGAAGATTTCCCTCAGATCACGCAACCGGGCGGGACGCATCCGAAGCTGATCATCGGGTCCGGCGTCCGGACCGTTTCGCCAGTCGTCGTGAAGGGCAAGGGCAAGCCACGCGCGGACGTGCTGATAAATGGGAAGCCGGTGAAACTGAACGCGTACCAATGGAAGAACGGCTTCACGGTGACACCGGCCGTCGGTGCGGTGGTCCACCACCTTGCGCCGGTATCTCTGACGGCGGACAACGCCGTCATCCGCTACGAGGTATGGCCGCTGAAGGGCGCCAAACCGCGCCGGGTCGTCTCGTCCGTCTCGCCGGGACATATCGGGCTGACCGCGAAGGTGACCAAAGTCGCGGACGGCACGTTTGAGGCGCGTTGGGATGCGGCCTCGTTCAAGCCGAGTACCCAGACGCTGACGTACCAGTTCAACGACGACAACGGCCGCGTGCTGGGGCCGTTCCGCGTGCCGGTGGTGCGGTTCGGCCAGGAGACGCCGCTGTGGAGCGATGATTTCGCGGGACCGGCGGCCCTCGGGCAGGTTGGCATGGACCCGGGACCGGACTGGACCGTCCTCAAGCCGGCGCCCGGACCAACTCTCTCTGTGAGTATGGGCCTCCGCCTGACCATACCGGCAACCCAGGCCTATGACCTCTGGAACAACGCATGGGACGGGCCGAGGGTGATGCGAAAGGCGCCGGAAGGCGATTGGTCGTACACCGTCACGATGGAGGTCCCGGGCATCCGAGGCGACGGGCAGGCGGGGCTGGCGGTCGGGCTAGGGTCCGGGGCCTACGCCATGTTCGGTCCGTTCCAGGGGACATCCATAGCGCTGGAGGCCAGCGGGCGCAACGGCATGGGGTCGATTCCGCTACCGGCGCCTGGGACGAAGATCGAGCTGAGGGCGAGGCGGGCCGGCGACACGCTGTGGTTCGACTGCCGGCCGGACGGCGGGCGGTGGTCGGTCGCCGTGCCGCTGCGGGTTGAGGCTGCGCCCGGCGAGGTAGGCCTGTTCGCGAAGACGTGGCAGGCGATACCTTTGAGCGTTACGTTCAACCGGGCGGCGATGGCAAAGCTCGACTGAACCGTCGAGTCCGGCACTCAGGCCAGTGCGGACTTGGCACGGTGGGCGCCCATTGTGTGTGTATGCTAACATAGCAGCCATGGGTGCGGCCCGCACGGACCGCTTATGCCCCCACCGGAGGGAGGTATGCGATGTGCAGTCGTTTCTTTCCGCAGCCTTGGACCGTCGTGCCGGTGCTGCTACTTGGCATCATTCCTATACGGATCGAGGCCCAGACGCCTCAATGGAAACGCGTCTCGTTGACCGGCCCGCGCTCGCGGGACGGGTCCGCAATGGCCTACGACATCGCGCGAGGCCGTACCGTCCTTTTCGGCGGTCACTATTATGACACCGCCCACCGCTATCTTAGTGATACGTGGGAGTGGGACGGCACGACTTGGACGCAGGTAGCTTCCACTGGCCCCCCCGCGCGGTCCGATCTGGCGATGGCGTACGATAGCGCGAGGCATAAGGTGGTCTTGTATGGCGGGTCTTTCTACGATACCGCAAATCGCTACCTGAATGACACTTGGGAATGGGACGGCTCAGTGTGGAAACAGGTTGCTGTGACCGGTCCCGGCCAGCGTGCAGAGCACTCGATGGCGTACCACCCCGGCCGGGGCAAGGTGATCCTGTTTTCTGGAACATCAGCCAGTGCTTCCCAACTGGCAGACACCTGGGAATTCAATGGGACTGCCTGGGCGCAGCTGCCCCCGACCGGTCCATCCGCACGCCTGAGGAGCGCGATGGTGTACGACTCCATAAGGGGGCGTTTGGTCGTTTTCGGAGGATACCATTACTCCACGGCTTGGACCGACCTGGACGATACCTGGGAATGGGCGCCGGCCAGCGGGTGGACTGCAAAATACCCCAGCTCATCGCCCCCCGCCCGCAAGGCGCATGCGATGGTGTATGACTCGGCGCGCGGAAAGACTGTTCTATACGGCGGCAGCGCCTCGACCTCGCTTCTGGGTGATACGTGGGAATATGACGGCACAACCTGGACCGAAGTAAACGTCACCGGCCCGTATCAACGCCACGGCCACGCCATGGCATTTGATTCGGCGCGGCAGACTGTGGTGCTTTTCGGACCGGGAAACGACACGTGGGAGTACAGCGTGGTGGTCGCGCCATACACGCTGACGGATGTGCAACAAGCCATCCGCGCGGCCGGCGGCAAGATCGCTCTGACCGCGGAACTCAAGGCGCGACTGAACCTTGTCACAACCGGCGCCTCCGCGACACGGGTGGATCTGGCCGATGCCGAGCGCATCGCGCGCAAGGTGACCGGGCTGGAACCGAATCCCTGACTTTTCCAAACAGACTCGCAGCGGGCTCGGGTCGCCCCGCATTGTGTTGCACCTCTATGCCGCCGGCTTCACAGCGGAGGACGCGGCGAGCATAGACTGAGGGCGTAACGGCCGGCACGATAACCAAACGTTCAGGCTGCGGGCGCCTGTCCGCGCCACACTGCGAGGAGCGAAAAACATGGACAAGTCGAATTCGGTTGACCTTGAGGCGATTGCGCGTCAGGCGATGTTGGAGCGCGGATTCCGCACCGATTTTCCCCAGAAGGTGACGAACGAGACGGAGCGCGCCGCCGAACCGGATTTCAGCGCCGTCTCCGTGAAGGACCTTACCGGACTCCTCTGGTCGTCCATCGACAACGATGACTCGCGCGATCTGGACCAGATCGAATACGTAGACCTGAGCGATCCGAAGCGGCCGCGCCTCTACGTCGCGATAGCCAACGTGAACCATTTTGTGCCGATCGGCTCCGCCACCGATGATGCGGCAAAGCAGAACACCACCTCCATATACACCGGAGTGCTTACTTTTCCGATGCTGCCGGAGCGCCTGTCCACCGATCTGAGTTCGCTCAACGAGGATGCAAAACGCCTCGCAGTGGTCATCGAGATGGAGATTCAGGGCGACGCGGTCGCCCGTTCCACCGTCTACCCCGCGGTCGTCCAGAACAAGGCCCAACTCACGTACACGGGCGTTGCGACGTTTCTGGAGGCCCGGACCGGAGCGATTTCGCCGGTGACGGAGGGGGTGCTGTCGAAGATCAATGCGAACCCCGCGCTTGCGGATCAGCTCCGCGCTCAGGACGGCATCGCGCAAGCGCTTCGCGAAGCGCGCTTCGCCGCCGGCGCACTGGATTTCCAGACGCCGGAACTGCGGCCCATCCTGAACCCCGACGGCAGCATCGAACTGTCCGGCCACGAGCAGAACCACGCCACCGAGCTCATCGAGGAGTTCATGATCGCGTCAAACAAATCCGTTGCGGCGTACCTGGAATCGAAAGGCCTGCCGTGCATCCAGCGCGTGGTGCAGACCCCCAAGAACTGGCCGCGCATCGTAGCGCTCGCCGACCAGCACGGCTGGAACCTGCCCGCGGCCCCCGATGGAGAGGCATTGCAGGCGTTCCTCGCCGATCAGAGGAAGAAAGACCCCGACCGGTTTCCGGACCTTTCGCTGGCGGTCATCAAACTGCTGGGGCGCGGCGAGTATGTGGTAAAGGCTCCCGGCGAATCCGGAGTCGGGCATTTCGGCATCGGCGCCGCGAACTACCTCCACGGCAGCGCGGCAAACAGGCGGTATCCGGACCTTGGTGACCAGCGGATCCTCCTGGCGTCATTCGCCGGAAAGGGCGCCCCCTATTCGGCCGGCCAGCTGGAATCCCTCGCCGGATGGTGCACACAACGCGAAGGGGACGCCAAAAAGGTGGAGCGCCAGGTCCACAAGAGCATCGCGGCCGTCGCGCTCGCCCCGCGCATCGGCGAGGTTTTCCCGGGTTTCATCACCGGCGCATCGGACAAGGGTGTGTACGTACGAATCGCCAACCCGCCCGTGGAAGGCCGCGTTGAGGGCAAGGGCGGCGGCCTGGAGGTGGGGCATAAAGTCCGCGTTCGACTGACCCACACCGATCCGTACCGGGGTTACATCGACTTCGAAGTAGTGGACCGGTGAACAGGAGATAGGGAAATGAGGAAATGGTGAGCATTAACCCGTTTCCCCATTTCCTCATTTCCCTATCTCCTGTTCACCGGTGTCCCTATCTGGGCGCAGGCGGGGGAGGCGTCTTGGCCAGTAGGTCCTTGAGTTTGTCCCTCTGCGCGGGCGTGAGCACCCCGAGGATGCTTTCGCGCAGCGCCTTCTCGATAGCCTGCAGTTTCACGCGCTTGTCGGCGGGTCCCATATTGGACTCGCGGACGATCTTAACCTTGGCCTCGGCGTCCATGATGAAGCCTCGGATCTGGGACCGCTGGGCAGGCGCCAGGCCCAATTGCCCTAGAAGTGCCCTGATGCGGGCGAGCATTCGCCCTGGGCCGACCATGCCACCGGCGGCCATCAGGCGGCGGGCCCTGGCCTTCTGCTCCGGAGTCAGGATGCCCATAATGCTTTCGCGCAGCGCCTTAACGATCGCCTGCATCTCCGTGCGCCTCTGGACCGGCGTCAGGCTGGTATTGTCGCGGACGGTTTTCGCCTTGGCCTGTGCATCACTGAGAAAGCCCTTTACCTGCCCCTTCTGTGCCTCTGTAAGGTTCAGTTGGCTTAGCACAAACGCCAGCCTGCCGAGCAACGGGTTGCGCAGAATGGGCCCGCCGCCCACAATCGGGCGCTGCGGAGTGCCCTGGGAATGCGCGGGAACCGCGCACCCAACTGCAAGGAACCCCGCCGCGCCTGCGGCCAGCATCCACTTCGATATTGCCATCGGTATCTCCTTTCACGGGCGTATCTTCGCCCCTTCCGCAACTAAGACGGAGCATGCCTGGTTGGGGTCGCGCGACGCTTGAAAATTGAGAGTTGAAGCCTGAGAATTGGGATTCGGGTCTCAATCCTCAATTCCCGGTTCTCGAGTCTGCTTTCTGCCCCATAATGGAACAGGAGGTTCGATAGTGCTCAAATGGTTCAACAAAGTCGCCCAGGTCCTTCTGGCGCGACCGGAAATAGACGCGGAGTTGTGGGAAGAACTGGAAGAGGCCCTCATCGGAGGGGACGTTTCCGCCGCGCTGGCAACGCGCATGCTCACCGATCTGGAGCGCCGCTGCCTCACGGAGCTCTGGCCTGACCGCACAGCGCTTCTCGGCGCGTTTCGCGAGGAGGTCGCCAAACTCCTTGCGGACGATCGCCCCGGATTGGCCTTCGCCTCCGACGGTCCCTCGGTCTACCTCCTGGTTGGAGTGAACGGCACCGGGAAGACGACCAGCGCCGCGAAACTCGCGTGGGACCTGAAGAAGCAGGGCAAAAGCGTGCTGTTGGCCGCCGCGGACACGTTCCGGGCCGCCGCCATCGACCAGCTCGATGTGTGGGCGCAGCGGGCAGGCGTTGACATAGTGAAGCATCAGCCTGACTCCGATCCCGGGGCCGTTGTCTTCGACGCCATCGTCGCTGCCCGCGCTCGCGGCACGGATGTGGTTATCGCGGACACAGCCGGCCGTCTGCACAACAAGGCGAACCTGATGCAGGAACTGGCCAAGATCGGCCGCGTGACGAGCAAGGCGCTGGGGCGTCCGGCGGACGAGACGCTGCTCGTACTGGACGCTACCACCGGGCAGAACGCCATCAGCCAGGCTAAGCTTTTCGGCGAAGCCACCCCGCTCACCGGCGTGATCCTGACAAAAATGGACGGCACCGCGAAAGGCGGAGTCGTGCTGACGTTGGCCGAGGAGATGAAACTCCCGGTGAAGTTCATCGGCATGGGGGAGAAGATCTCGGACCTGATGCCGTTCGACCCCGCGGATTTCGCCGATGCGTTGTTCAGATCGGACGAGGAGGCGGGCGCACCCAGTCGCGCGGGCGTCTCGCCCGCGGCTCCCGCGGAATCAGAAGCGGAGCCTGAAGCGACAGGCTGGCGGCGCTTCTTCCGACGCTGAGAGGATGGTCTCGCCATGCGGCTCATCGAGTTGAAAACTGGTATCGCAGTTTTGTGCACCGCGCTGACCACGTTCACCGCGACGGCCGAGCCTCCGCGTGCCGCGCGATCGGTGCACCTGCTCTACCCAGCGCCCGAGGTTACGGCGTTCTATCTGGAACTGACCGTCCAGAAATCGGTTCCCGGCAGCTACTTCATGGCTTGCGGCTTCTCCCACGGGTACTTCGGCATCCAGGAACAGAGCAGTGGGAAGAAGGTCGTGATCTTCTCGGTGTGGGATCCTTCGAAGGGTGATGACGCGAACGCCGTACCGCTGGAACAGCGCGTGGAGATTCCTTTCAATGCGGACGATGTGGTCGTAAGGCGTTTCGGGGGGGAAGGAACCGGCGGCCAGAGTTTCTATGAATTTGACTGGAAGCCGGGCGAGGTCTACCGGTTCATGGTCCGATCCACGGTCACCGGGAAAAAGACGGCCTTCGCCGCCTATTTCCGAGCACCGGGATCGAAGGCGTGGAAGCACCTCGCCACGTTCCGGACCTCGACCGGCGGCGACAACCTCACGGGCCTTTACTCGTTCATCGAGGATTTCCGCCGGGACACTAAAAGCGCTAACGAGACTCGGCGGGCCGCGTTTGGCAATGGCTGGGTACAGATCACCGGAGGCAAGTGGCAGCCGCTCACAAAAGCGGTTTTCTCGGCGTCCGGGAGCGAATGGGAGGCCCGGGACGCGATTTGCGCCGGGGTCGCGTCCGGCCGCTTCTACCTTCAAACCGGCGGAAACACGGTAATGGCATCGCCGATCGGAACGCAGTTCAACCTGCCACCTGCAAAGCGAGCCCCATCAGGCCTCGAGTAAGACACGAAGACACGAGGAATCATGTCTTCGTGTCTTTGTGTCTTTATGGTTAGTCTACTGCAACGGGGGAGAAATGGATGACACGCTTGCGTCGACCTCCATCCGTATAATCCCGCTCTGGTCCACGTAGAAACTGCGGTCGCCGGAGTTGCCCTGCATGGATGCAGTCGCGGTGAAGGCGTAAGTATTCACGCCGGGGACTCCGTTCACCATGAAATCGTAACCGCTCTTCGATCCATTGGCAACCGTTTCATCCACCAGTCCGGCCGCGCGCAATCGTTGAAGCGAAGGGGCGTAACAGGGCGGATTCTGACGGGGGCGGTAGAGTTCCTGCGCGTCCGACAACTGGCGCAGGCACGCCACGGCGCTTGTCTCGTCCGCCGCCTTTCGCGAAACCTTGATGCTCGGGAGCGCCATGGCGGCGAGCACCATGATTGTCTCGATGACGATCAGCAGTTCGATGAGGGTGAACGCCAGCGAACGCTTGCGCGACCTTGTCCGCCGACGCGGATCAGCGCACACCCGGGCCTTGCTTGTTCTGTCCATACGCCTTCCTGCCTCCCACGCAGTCCGTCCCAGCGCGGCTGTTTCGCCGCGCGCGTTATCCATAACCCTTGTTCCACATCCGGCAGGGTGGATTTCACCATGGAATTGGATAAACGATTAAGAAGTGTCGAGGCGGAACGGCCGCGAGGTCGGCGCCTGCTCCCAACTGACGTTCGCCGCCAGGGGTTGGGACACGCGAAAGCCGCCAGAATCTGCAAGGAGTGCAATCGTGAATAAAGGCATCAGCCGCTGGAGCATACCGGCGGAAATCCCTCTCGAAGAAGCCATGCGGCAAGCCAGAGAAGCCGGCTTCGAGGGGTTGGAACTCTCGTTCGACGCTGCCGGGGACCTCGATTTTACCACCACACAGGCGCAGGCCGAGGCCGTCCGCTCGCTCGCGGACAGGGTAGGCATCGGCATCGCCGGACTGGCGACCGGATACCACTGGGAGCACCCGCTCACGAGCGGCGACCCATCGAAGCGCACCGCCGGCATCAGTGCAGTGGACAAGATGCTGGACATCGCCAAATGGATCGGTGTCGACGCGATCCTCGTTGTGCCCGGCGCCGTGGACGTGTTTTTCCTGCCCGGCAGCGAGGTAGTCCCCTACGATGTCGCATACCAGCTCAGCAAGGACGCCATCGGCGGGTTGGTGAAAAAGGCCGAAGCGAACAAAGTGGCCATCGGCCTTGAAAACGTCTGGAACAAGTTCCTGCTGAGCCCGCTGGAACTCCGCGATTTCATCGACTCCTTCGGCAGCGAGTACGTGGGTTCGTGGTTTGACGTGGGCAACGTGCTCAACACCGGCTACCCGGAACACTGGATTCCCATCCTCGGCAAGCGTATCAAGCGCGTCCATGTGAAGGATTTCAAGACCGCCATCGGCAATGCCAACGGCTTCTGCGACCTCGGTGAGGGAGACGTGAACTGGCCCGCCGTGACGGCCGCGCTGAATGCCATCGGGTACGATGGTTGGGTAACGGCCGAGATGATCCCGACGTATTCCGTCTTCCCCGCCGGAACGGTCTACGCCGCCTCGATGGGCCTCGATTACATATTGGGTAGGCGGTAATCAGAAGACAGTAGTCCGGGGCGACGTTCCACTTCCCACCTACTGCCTACTGAATGCTGTCTACTGACTACTTGGAGACAAACATGAATGATTCAACACTGAGAGTGGGGCTTGTGGGTTCGGGGTTCATGGGCCGGCTGCATGCGAACTGCTGGGAAGCCCTGCCGGGCGCGAAATTGGTGGCCGTGGCCGATCCCACCCCTGAAAGCCGCGACAAATGCCCGGGCAAGCCGGCGCAGTTTACCCACTGGCAGGACCTCCTCGCCGGCGCGGATGTGGACATAGTGGACGTCTGCACGCCCACGCCCTGGCACGGTGAAGCCGCCATGGGCGCGCTCGCCGCCGGCAAGAACGTACTGTGCGAAAAGCCGATGGCTCTCAACACCGCCGAAGCGACTGCCATGGCGCGGGCCGGTAAAGCGGCGGGGACGTGCTTCATGGTCGCACACGTCATCCGTTTCTGGCCCGAATACGCCCTCCTGAAGGAGATCGTCACTTCCGGCAAGTATGGCGCGCTGAAATCGTTCACGTGCCTGCGGCGCATGGCGGTTCCGATGTACAACTGGGACATGTGGACGCACGACGAAAAGCGGGCCGGCGGAATCCCGTTCGAAGGCCATATCCACGACGTTGACTACGTCCGCTACCTGATGGGCGACCCCACGACGGTCTATGCGGTCGGAGTGCGCGACCACACCGGCATCGGCCAGATGTGGACGTCCTACACCTTCGCGAACAACAGCCGCGCTGTCGCGGAGGGGAGTTGGGGCTACGAACCCACCTACCCGTTCCAGCACGGGTTCGTCGCCGTGATGGAAGGCGGCGTGGTGGACTACGGCCTCGGCCGCGAGAAGCCGATGCTCCTCTACACACCGGACGCAGATCCCGAGGAGATCAAGCCGGAGCCGGTGTCGGTCGGTACCGCGGACGAGGGCGGCAACATCAGCGACCTCGGCGGCTACTACAAGGAAATAGAGTACTACGCCGGCTGCGTTCGCGCGGGAAAACAGCCGACCATCACCACGCCGTGGGATGCGCGTGAGACGGTGCGGCTGCTGGAAGCGCAGATTCAGAGCGCGAAGACCGGCCAGTTCGTACCCTTCGCGCCCGAAGCCGAAGCGTGATCCCCACGGCCTACTAATCAGCGCGGGCGCCCCGCCCGCATCCCCGGTGGAATAAGGCGGGGCGCCCGCGTCGCATGGTTGGGAACGATGACTTTCCGGACCCGTTCCGGCGTTCATCGTCCCGCCTCTGTCACGAGATATGGAACGTCGCGCTCCGCGCGGCATCCGAGGAGCCGCGGTCCGGCAGAGCCATCGTGTAGAACGCGTCGGCCACGGTGCCGGACCCGGTGTAGTCGATGCGAACGCCCACAACGAGGTTCCCCTTCGGATCGGTGTCAAGGCATACCGGGAGCACCGGCGTCGGGCCGGTCGCACCCACGACAACGCCCGTAACAAGGGGCGCCGGGATGGTTTGAGTGACCGTTCCGGCCTTCGACGGCAGCCGCACCAGCTTGACGGCGTCTGCCAGAGTGATCCGCAGGTCGCCATCGGCGTCCATGGCGACGAACGCGGGATCGGCGGTAGAGGTTGGGCCCTCGGCGAGCCCGCTGGCGATGCGCAGCACGGAGGCGGCGATACTTGGGCTCGTCGGGAGCGGCACTGTACTCACGCGCGCGATGTAGTTGGCGCTGGCCGCCGAGTTGGCGCCGCCGTTCTGCGGCACCCACAGCGAGTTGGCGTCCGCGAAAGCGAGGCTGCGCCCCCTTCCGAGCAGCGTGTTCAGCGCCTCATCATTGGCGGCGAAATCCGGATCCAGATACCACTCAACCGTGTTACCGTTGGCCGGGTTCGGGCCGTAGATGAACTTGTTCAAATGGCGCCCCACTCCCGGCGTGGCGCTGCCGACGATGTAGATCGTCTTCTCGTCCGCTGTGACGAGGAGCCCATCGATGCGCGTGCCGGCCAAGTTTGAGCCGTCGAACAATTTCACAGGCGGATTCACGGTGTCTCCCAGCGTGCCCAGGAGAACATCGTTCGGAACGGGCGAGTAGTCCGCTAGATACACCTTCGCGGTGGGACCGAGCCCGAATACCTGGAAACCCCGCGTGTAGAACGCGCCGTCGCCGGAGAGATCGACCAACCCGGTGTAGGCGGCGTCCTGAGTCCAGGTGGGTTTGCCAGGCGTGGCGCCGGCCTTCGGCGTGAAGTGGCGGATATTATCCGTGTTCTGCTCAGACGCGAAGAGCGTGCCATCCGAGCCCACCCATATGCCCACGTAGGCATAGGGGTCCGCCAGGTCCTGTGCGACAATCTGCAGGAATGTCCCGTCCGCGCTCAGTTCATCCACAACGTGGGCCGCAGCGAAATCGCCGATGTACAGGTGGCCGTACGACAGTGTCCCAGGGACCTTGCCCACGTGAAACCCATACCCGGTCTGCGTGCCTGCCGGAAGGGTGGTCACCGGCGTGATCAGGTCATACGCGGTATGCGGCGCCGCGGCCACCGTAACCGTGAACACGTAGTCGCCGGGAGCCAACCCGCTGGGAGTGAAAGAAACGTCGTGGGAGCCCTTAGCGAGTTGGGCGCCCGAAAGGGGGATGGTAGCAAGCGCGGTGTCCGGCGCGGCGACCGTGCCCACGACGATATTGCCAGAATCCGCGCGCTCGTTGAGCAGGTAGTGGAGGCTGTACGCCGGCCCGGCGCCGGTGGCGACCACATCAGAGGCGTAAATCGCCGCGCGAACGCCGGCGCAGCTAACCAGCAATCCGAGGGTGGACAGCCAGAAACCCGCTTGTCTAAACACTTTCATGTGTCGCTCCTTTTGAAATTACCAGGACGTGCGGGAATACCGGGGGACCGTCCCCCCGGGTGCCCCACGCGCGACTAACCCCGGCCGCCGTCGTGCCTGTCCCGCGCCAACGGGGTCGGTTCGGCGGCAGCCAGATTCCGGCCGCATCACGCGGTCGATCTCTATTAAGCGCCTGAAGGGCTCCCGCGTGGCCCGGAGGCCGCTCCGGCGAGTTCATGCCATCATTCGCAGGGTTTGGATCCTGTGTCCGGGTCTGCCGACTGCCGATTCAGACGCTTGCAGCGAGTCTTTGTTGACTGTATATATACAACTGTCTCCAAGGTATCCCTACATTTCGTTTGCGTAGCGGAGAGGGTCATTCATATAGACGCAGTCAGAAGCGTTCGCCTGACACAGCGCGGGCGCCCCGCCGGCATCCCGGGTGGGATGCAGGCGGGGCGCCCGTGAAGCGCGTTTCGGAACGATCAACGCCCGGAGAATCTCCGGATTTCAGAGTTGATCGCTCATCGTTTCCGCTTACTTGCCGTTGATCTTGCGCTGGATCGCCGTGGCGTCCAGAATGTCGATAACGCTATCGGCAACAACGTTGCCGTTGGCGAAGGAGACGGACGGGTCATTGGCGTTCAGAAGGCCGGCCGCGATGCGGAGGGCCATCTTCACGTCGTTGGCGTCAACCACGCCGGACTTGTCAATGTCACCCGGCAGCAGGCTGCTGTACGGGCCAACGCTCACTTGGACCGAGCTGACCACCGGGGTGGCCGTCCCGTCGCCCTTGAGCACGAGTTGGTACTGAACGTAGCGGGCGCCGCCATTGATGTTGGCGTCGATGCCCGCTGTGAACCAGTTGCTGAACCCGCCCGTGGCGCCGGCATACCGGTACCGGACGGCCACGGAAGAGGCGGTGACGCCGGTTCCGGTAACCTTGATGTGGCTGAGGTTCTGAACGGAGCCGAGGTCGATGATGCGGCCTTCAAGCGTGCCGGTGTAAGCATACCCGGACGCTTCGGGCACAAGAGGCACGACCTGAACGACGTCGTTCGGGAGGTTGCCGGTGAGCCGGCCCGGCGAGACGTACATGCTCCCGTTGTACGTGACCGCGTCGTTGTCGTAGATCGCCACGGGCAGGGCGTTAGCCGTCCCGTTGGCGGCGTCCACGACCCACGCGCCCGTCAGGCCATCGGCAGCGATCTTGGTGTGAGCGACCTCGGTGTTGCCGCCGGAGACGGAGATGCGTCCACCGAGGGAGAAGATCTTGCCGCCGGCCAGTGTGGCGCCGAAGCCGTAGTGCTGGGAGTCCATCCAGGAGTCGAGGTGGGCCAGATCGAACGGGTTGCGGTAACCCGGCGTCAGGTCGCTGTCCGGCTGGGTGTACGAAGTGTCGGTTGTGGAGTTGAACGCCTTGCCGTTTACGGGGTCCGTATCGTTGAGGCCGCCCAGGTTGTAGAACATACCGGCGTTAGCGACGGTCCGCTGCAGGTAGATGGCCTCGGTCGGCGGCGTGATTTCGTACCAGGCTCCAATGCTGCCGTCCGGCTGCAGAGTAGCGAGATAGTTGGTTCGCATGCTGTACACACCGGCGTCGTTGGGCTCACCGCCCGTGACGACGATGCAGCCATCGACGATGGCCGTGGAAGCGATGTCGCGCTCGCGGATGATCGAAACGGTCGTCTGCCACGGCTGAAGCGTGCCGTCGGCGTTCTGCTTGGCGTAGTAGACGTCCGGAACGATGTTGCCGTCCGTCTGGTCACCGCTGATGCAGTAGACGGTGCCCTGGTAGCCGATGCACTGGCTGGTGATGACCTTCCGCGGGCTCGGCAGAGGCGAGGTCTCAGCCCACGCGCCTGTCGTTCCGTCTGCGTTGATCTTCGCGACATAGACCTTGTCGGAGGTCCCGCCGGTCGCGTCGTAACCACCGATGAGGTAGAGGTAGCCGTTTGTCTGCGCCCAACCCTGATAGCGCGTTCCCTGCGGAATCTTGTTGGGCGATGCGACCGGCTTGCCCGGGAGGCTCTGCTTGTCAAGCGTGATGAGGCCCGTAGCGGAACCGAGCGTGACGTTGGTGGCGAGACCGGACACGAACTTGTCCAGACTGTTGTCGGTCACGGAGCTTGCAGGGCTGCTGGCCACCTGGGTTGTGAACGCGGATACACGCGTCGTACGCGCGACGGAGGTGCCTCCGGTGATGCTCTGCGTGTAATAGTAAGTCGTGCCGGCCGCCAGCGACGGGAAGACCACGGTATGCGTGAGTCCGCTCGCTACGGGGATCGTGCTGGTGAGCGCGGCCGGATCAGTTCCGTAATTCACTGTCGCCGCGGCCGCGATGTTCGTCGTGTACGTAAGGTTGGCGGAGCCGGCGTCGGTCACGAGGGACTCGCCGGTAATCTGCACGTAGTCCAACGTCTTGAAAGTGGAGTCCGGGGTGTACACTGCCGGAGCACCCGGCCAGCCGGTCTCCACCTTGAAGTGATACATGGTTCCGAATTTCAGGCCCCGGACAACAAGCGTGTGCGACAGACTGGTGGTCGATACGGTGTCGGTGCCGTAGCGAATCGGATAGGCCGAGCCGTCGAGCCCGAGGTCTACCCAGGAATTGGAGTAGTCATCGGTATCGAAGGTCAGAGTCACGCTGTTGTCGGTGACAGCACTGACGGCCACGTTGCTGATATTCAGCGGTGCGGTCGTGAAATCCAACACCGGCGAGATGTAGGGGCTTCGCCCCGTGGCCGTGGAGATAGCCTGGAAGTAGTACTTGGTGTTCTGAGCCAGACCCCCAACCACCACGCTGTGGTCCGTGACCAGTCCGACGGACGACGCAGTTTTGTCCAGTGTGCCGGGCGCCGTGCCGTACTTGACGGTAGAGTCGGACACCCCGTCCGTGCTCCAGGTTACGGTTCCGTCGTGATACGTGATGGGACTGACGGTCGGAGCCACCGTTCCCTGCAGCGGCGGTCCGAAATCGTACGTAACAGACCGTGTCACATCGCTGGAGCCGGTGTCGGGCGGAGCGAGAATGGCAACGGAGTTGGCGGTCGTGCCGGTGGCAGAGCCATTCCAGCAGGCGACATAGATGTTACCGCCGGATGTGACGGCAAGGCCCTGCGGCGTGGCGTTGATGGTTGAACCGGTGTAGAACGCGTAAGTGTAGGCATCGCCCTTCGGCACGCCGGTCTGGGCATCGAGGCCGATGACGTAGTTGATGCTCGCCAGCGAGGCGCTGGTGCAGTTTAGGGACACCCACAGGATCTTCTCGTCCGGTGACAGGGCAACGCCCTTGAGGTTCGGTGGGGTGGTGTTTCGGTTCAGGCCGGGAAGGTTCGCCGTGAAATCGGTGCGCGTCCAGGTGCCGCCGGAGTTCGAGTACTTGGCCACGAATGCCGGAAGAATAACGGTTGTCTGCCCCGCCGGGAGACAGGCTGACGCCGACACATTGGCCGCATACCCGGCGGCGTATATCGTATTGCCATCCTTCGAAACAGCAAGCGCGCGCTGAGGTGTGGTGCATCCCGGCACGCCGGCGGACACTTCATAGAAACTGAAGCTCGGAAAGTCGGTGATCACGTCGGTGGGAACCGCGCCGGCGAAATCCCAGCCGCTGACCCCGCCAGTTGTGCCGTTGAGGAAGAACGCCTTGCCCGTCAGGGTGTCGCCGATAACGGCGATATCACGGGGCAGGCCATTGAGGCTGAGATCCGAGCCAACTGTCGATCCGTCGGCCGGGTTCAATATGCGGATCGTTCCCGTGCTGTTCTGGTCGCCTGCCAGGACGTAGTCATCGTCGGCTACCTTGGTGGACAGGAACTCGTATGTGCCGGTGCCGATGTTCCAGTGGATGGAAGAGGCATCGGCCGAAACAACGCTGACTCCGTTGGAGCCGTTGCTGTTGCTCGGGTACGAGCCGTAGTAGGCAAGGTTGTGATACGGGCTGTTGAGATTCTTGTTCGCGCCGCCCCCGTAAAGGTTGCGCGCCTCCGTCTTGCCTGGAGACGCGGTGAACTTGGTTGGTCCGGATAGCAGGGTCATCGCGGTGACAGCGGCCGTGCTGGCGGTCGTCACGCGGGCATAGTAGCTTCCCTGCGGCAGGCTGACGCCGCCATTGTCTTTCCCATTCCAGAAGGCCGCCAGGGTATGCGAGCCCTTCAGCAGGTCTGCACCCTGGAATGTGCCCGCCACGGACGAGTCCCACGATCTCACGGTAACCGTATCCGAAGCGCGAACGATGTCAATCTTGAGGGAAGTAACATCCTGCCCCAGGATGTACTTGATGTCGAATGGGCCGGTGCCCACGATCTGGACGTTTGTGGTCATGACAGCCGCGCGAACGCCGGCGCATGTAACCAGCAATCCGAGGGTGGCGAGCCAGAAACCTGCTCGTCTGAACACTTTCATGTATGGCTCCTTTTGAAGTGTAGTCAGGACGCGTGGCATGCCGGGCAGCGGTGCCCCCGGATGCGCCACGCGCGACTATTCCCGGCTGCCGTCGTGCCTTTCCCGCGCCAACAGGATCGGTCCGGCTGCAACCAAGTTCCGGCCGCATCACGCGGTCGATCTGTATCAGGCGTCTGGAGGGCGCGTCTGTCGCCCGGGGCGAATACGTGAAAAGCACGCAGTTGTCGCCGGGTTGGAACCTGTGTCTGGGATGATGGAACTGCCTGTCCGGACGCTTGCAGTGACTTTCTGCCTATTTCTATATACACCCGCCCAAACGACATTCCTACAAATCGTTTATGTTGCGGAGCGGCCGGGCATTCCAAGCGTCGGGGGTGTCATGGAATCCGGCACTTGACACCTGGCGCCGGGCTGCCTACTCCCCGTCGTACGCGTCGAAGGGGGCGAACCAGCCGATGCCTTTGCGGTCCGGCTGGGCCGAGGGGTAGGCGGGGCTCGAGGAGGCGGAGAGGGCCATCGCCAGTGCGGCCGCGTGGCCGTCCGCGAAACAGACTTCGGCGCGGCCACTGTGCCTGAAGTGGACGGACGGGTCCATCGCCCGGCCGGCATAGCGCCTGGCGACCTCCGGCGGCGGTTCCAGAAATGCGTACTCGGCCAGGCCCTTGCCGATGTCCAGCGCGCCATCCGCGAACATCGCGGTCTGCCCGGGGCGTTTCAGGTCGCTCTGGGCCATGCTGCCGTTGTACGCCTCCGCAACATAGCCAAGCCTGCGCACGCGGGAGCCGATGGCCAGCGCGTTGTAGACATACCCGCCCGTGCCCTTGTCGAAGCCGACCGAAGTGCTGAACGAAGGACACTGACGGAGCGAGCCGCCATCGGACATGTACGGCACCAGCGGGCCATCATGCGCTTCAAAACGGCCCTGCGCATTCCGGACCCCAAACCAGCGCCTGTCGTCCCGCTCGAAGAAGCCAAGCGCCGCCGGAACGTAGTAGCCATCGTTGTCGTGGGAGTACATCGTGTTGGCCGTCCACAATTGCCGCAAGTTCGAGACGCACGCGGTCTGCCGTCCGCGATCCCGCGCCCGGGCGAAGACCGGGAACAGGATCGCGGCCAGAATTGCGATGATGGCGATGACGACGAGCAGCTCGATGAGCGTGAAACCGAAGCGATATGCCCTGAACGATAAACGATGAACGCCCGACGCTCCCAACCCAGGTAAGTGGGAGCCGAACCGTGGTTCATCGCTCATCGTTCCTCGTTCATCGTCTCGTCGCGCCTGGTTCATCGGCGGCGTGTGCGGAGGAACGGCAGCATGCCGATGGCCAGAAGCGCCAGCGAAGCCGGTTCGGGCACGCTGCCGGCCGGACGAACGCGAAACACTCCGCCCACGCCAGTGTAGTTGCCGTTCACCAGGACGCCGGTAGAATCGATGGCGACATCGGTCGGAAACGGGTACGCCCCGGTGAACGCGCCCACCTGGGTCGCTACGCCTCCATTCAGGCGCGTGAGGGTGTTGCCGGTGGTGGCGTAGTAGTCGCCGTTGAAACCGTTGACGTCATACACGCCATGCCCGCCACCGCCCGCAAGCGATGCCGAGCCGAGAAGCGCTCCGGCGCCGCTCAACTCCAGGACTTTGCCCGCAGCGCCCATGAAGTTCGGGTCGTTCGTGTCGCCGACGTACACGTTGCCGGCCGCATCAAAGGCCAGTCCGCCCAGGTAGCCCGTGCCCAGTCCGCCGGCGAACGGGGAGACGCCGGACCCGGTCACTTCCACCACGGCGCCCTGCCCGGGGTTATGTGAGAGCACGGCGAAGGCCGAGCCGTCCGTCGGGCGGACGCGAACCTGCGCCACATCGTTGGCTGTTCCCGGAGCGGCCAGCGTGGAGACGGTTCCGGACGAGATGGCGGCGCTGAGGATCGCGCCTGAGAGGAAGGTGTTGTCGGTCACCAGCAGCGTATCCGCTCCCTGGAAGGCCAGGCCGCCGAGCGTTTTGAACTTGGGGCTGGTAATGGTCGCCAGGGCGGCCCGGCCGGCCGGATCGGCGTGATTGTAGACAGTTACCGTGGAGCCTGTGCCCACGGCGAAGCGACCGTCCGGCGCGACCGCGAATGTATCGGCGGTGATCGCGAGGTCGTCGGCGTCGTATCCCGCCGACGTGTTGAAACCGGCGACCGCAGCGGCGGACGGGCGCGCGAATCCGAGGAGTGCAACCGAAGCGAGCGCCACAGGCGCCCAAGCGTGACGAATCACGGTGGTGTCCTTTCCCGGGCCCCCGCGGACCCGAAGGGAAAGGGAGCCGGAAAAGTGACGGTGTCGGGCGCCCGGTGCCCGGGGCTGAGCCCCGACACCTGTCACCTGAAACCCGAAACCGCTCCGAACTCCCGCCGAAAGGATCGGTCTCCTGACTTAGGCCAGCCGTCCGGCGCCTTCTCGCTTGGCGCAATGGCGTCCCCCTTTTCGGGGGGTTGCCGGAGGCTTGGGGCCATCACAGTTGCGGGGCAGTGGCGGATTCACACCGCCTTCCCGTACATCCCTTCGGTTTGAGATGGTATACGTAGATACGTTAGCCCAACAGAAGCGGAGGAGGAAACTAAGACGGGAAGGAAATGAGGCAACGAGGAAATTGGGAAGGGAGAACGTGCTACTCGCGTTTGCCTTTTTCTCCGAGGAGGACGGAGATGTTCTGGTTGTGCTTCCACTCCGTGAAGCGCCACCAGCCCCGCATGTCGTCGGGCGGCGGACACTCTGCGAGTATGGCTTCCAGGCTGAGCCCCTTCTCGGCCAGGGCCGACACGGTGTGCCGAAGCTCCTCGAAATAGTTCAGCCACCGGCGGATATGCTCCGGGGTAAGCACCGGACCGTGGCCGCAAACGATCGTGTCGGCGTCGTACTCCAGAATGGAGTTCAGGACTTCCACGAGGCGGGCCGCGCGCCCGGTATCAAAGGCGGGAAACGGGATGAGGCCCCAGCTGAAAAGATCGCCGATGCAGAGGATGCGGGCGTGGGGCAGGTAGACGATCGTGTCGCCCGGTGAATGTGCCCCGCCCAGCCAGCGAAGATGCGCATCCTGTCGATCGCCTTCCAGCGTGTAGCGATCCGTGAAGGTGACGGACGGACACCCCGGCCGGCCCGCGAGCTTTCTCGCGACCTCTTCGTGGGCGAGGATGGTGGCTCCCCCGGCCGCCCAGCCGGCGTTGCATGCCACGTGATCGCTGTCGCCATGGGTATTGACCACCCATTTCATCGGCTTCCCGGCCGTGGCCAGAATATCCTCGGGGATCAGCGGACACATCGAGAGATCCTCAAGGGCGTCCACCACGAGGACGCCTTCGCCCAGATCCGCCCACAGGCAGTTGTCCACTGCGTTGAGCATCCAGACACCGGGAGCCAGTTTCAGGATCGTATCGGTCTCAAACGTCATTCAAACACCGGGCCCGCACGGGCATTCTTTCTAAATCACGTTGGCGAGAAGGGCCTGGCTGCGGGCGTCGAGTTCCCCGTGGTTCAGCACCTCGTAGCGGTTCTCTTCCGCGTCAACAAAGAGGATGCGCTGCGCGTCGATCCAGTGGATGTTCTCACGCGGGTTGTTCACGGTGAAAGCAACGTTTCCACGGTCCGTCTCCACGTTCATCGTCAACAGCCCGAATTCCTCGCGTGCCTCGCGCACGCGTTTGATCCTGGGGATGAAATACCGGCGTTCCAGCGCGGCGTTGAGTGTCGCGCGTGACTCTTTATCGAGGTCATAACTGTCCCGGATCATACCGATCGGCTGGTCTTCACCGTCGCGGAAGGCGATCCAGTGCCGGCGATCTGTAAACGGGAACGCCCACACGGCGGTGACGCGCAGGTAGCAGCGATCGTGCAGGTGCAGGCGCACCGCTCCGGCGGGGGCCGGTTCGATGCGCGTGGTGGACGGATCCAGGTAGATCAGGTCCGTTCCGGTCTGGGTTATGGGAAGGTCTGTATTCACGGTACACCGACATGGTCTACCGTGAGGCGCCGCTTAGTCAAATGCGCAAAAGGCCGCCCGGTTGGGGCGGCCCTTCGCGCAGGTTCGTGTCACTCGCCGCAGGTCAGAACCGTCGTCGCTTCCATCTTCTTCACGGGATAGTTGCCCCAGAGGACGCTCGTTGACGATACGGCGTTGTCAATCGGTTGACCGGCGATATCCCAGACGTAGTTGTCGCCCCACAGAACGCTGCGGTCCCAGCCGATCTTCAGGAAGCCGGCGTAGTCGCCCGCGTCCAGGAAACAATTGCCCCACAATACGGAGTTTCCCCAGAGCACGCTCTCACCCTGGATTTGGGTTTGTCCCCAATCGGAGGGGACCGTCACGGCGCTACCGGTCGCCGAGACGTCCTGAAGCGTGGAGGCAACCCGCGCCGCGCCTGGGACGTTCAGGTATCCGGCGCCCTGCGTCATCGCGTCATATCGCGGGACGTTCGCCCCCAGCACGGGGTCGAAGCCGCCCATGGGCTGCGCCGTAACCATCAAGGCGACCTTGATGGCGTTGGGGGTGATGCCTGGGCGCTGCGAGATGATGAGGGCCGCGGCGGCGGAGACCACCGGGGCCGCCATGCTCGTGCCGGAGAGCACAAAGTAGTTGGCGCCCAGCGCGGGCGATCCGCCGTAAACCCACGGCGCCACGCGGTTGCCGGGGAATTTGGCGTCCAGGGAGGACCCGGCGGCCCGCACGGACACCACGCGGTTGCCGGGCGCCAGGATATCGGGCTTCGCGAAGTAATCGATCGCCGTGGGTCCGCGGCTCGTGTAGGTGGTGAGTGTATCGTCGGATCGGAACGATGTGCCGGAAGTCTTCATCGCGCCCACCGAGATCACGTTCGGATCGTTGGCCGGGCAGGTGATTCCGCCGTAGCCGGCGCCGTAATTGCCGGCGGCCGCAACCACCACGATTCCGGCGGCCACGGCGCGCTCACACGCCTGGCACAGCGGATCGGTCTTGGCGCTTTCTCGAATCTGGTGGCCGAGGCTGAGGTTGATCACCCCGATCCGGTAAGCGTCCCTGTTCGCGATGCACCAGTCGATGCCCTCGATGACCGTGCTGGTGAGGCCGGCCGCATTCGCGTCCAGGATTTTGACGCCGACAACGCCCGCGTCCGGGGCGCCGCCCAGGAAATGCCCGGTTCTGCCACCGCTGGAAATGCCCGAACCGGCGGCGATGCCGGCAACGTGCGTGCCGTGCCCGTTGTCGTCGTACGGGGCGGCGCGGTGGTTGACGAAATCGACGAAGCCGGAGAGCCGGATATCAGGGTTGGGCGAGACGCCGGAATCGAGCACCGCGACGGAGACGCCGGAGCCGGTGGAACCGGATGGAGCGTTCCAGACGGCATCGGCCCCAACCGAACGCGAGGCGTCGTCCCACGGCCCGGCATAGCCGCCGGGGGGGAGCTTGCGGAAAGTCGCGGCGACCGGAAGGTCCAGCGAAATACGTTTAACGTCCTGCCTGGCCGCCAGACCCCGTATCGATAGCGACGAGACGTCCGCCACGTAGCCGTTGAAGCGGCTGTAAACCGCGATCACGCGTCCACCCAGCCGCGACGGCAGCAGTCCGTCGGCGGATTTTGGATGGTTGAAAGTCTGGACGATAACGCGCTGCTTCGCGCCGGGTTTGGCCGCCATCGCGGCCACCAGATCCGGAGACAGTATGCCGGCAGCTGCCACTGGAAGGGGTACGGTGGCGCATGCAAGAAGGGCGCCGCCTGTCAATCTGATAAAGGCTGTAGATACGTGAAGCATGTAGATTCCCCTCGGCTCTTCGGCAACCCCACTGCCCTGGCTTGTGGCTTGAGCCGGTTGCTCGGCGCCCACCCGGTCGGATGGACGACCGTCCTCAAAAGATACAACGCACGATTTACCGCCGACGACGCAGCGACCGGCCGGACGCAGCGGTAAATAGCAATTTCAGGGCCAGCAAATGCCGGCCAAAACGCAGAACGGCCCGCCGGAGGCGGACCGTATCGCCAGGCGCTGAACATCTTAGTTGATAGGCGAACTCTTTGTATCCGCCATGCTCTTGTATTGGGTCCGGATGATCCCCGTCTGGTCTACATAAAACCATCGATCGCCGGATCCCGTCTGCGGGTGGCTCGTGAATGCGTAGGTCTGAGCGGTGGGATTTCCGAAGGTCAGGAACGTATAGCCGCTCTTGCTTCCGGAGCCAAGAGATGGGTTGATGAGTTTGGACGAATCCAGTTGGCTGAGGACGCCGTATTTGGGCGGGTTCTGCTTGACGCGGTAGGTCTCCTCCGCACTCACAAGGACGCGCATGGACGCGATCGCGCTCGCCTCGTTGGCCGATTTCTTGGCAGACGAGTAGTTGGGGATGGCGATGGACGCAAGTATGGCGATCACCCCTATGACGATCAGGAGTTCAAGCACTGTAAATCCTTGCGGCCTCCGTTTGAATGTGATGCGCAATGTCAGAGATCTCCTTTCCACGGACCCAAAATCGTACCGGCGACCCGAACGCGGGCTGAATGTTTATTCAACCATGCGACCGCTTCTTGAAGTCGGGGTTTGGTCGCATTCGCACTGCAACCGGCGACCGAACATGAGTCGGGCTGAAGGTACGCGCCCCTAACGCGAATGAACGGGAGGCGCGATCTCACCTAGAGGCCCCCGATGCTTACCGCTGGCTTGGGTTTCCCGGGGTCGTCCCTGCGGGCATCCGGCAGGTCTGACGACAAAAAGGGCCGCCCGATCGGGCGGCCCTGGAAGTGGGTCCGAACGCGCCTATTTCTTGGGCAGTACGCTCGCCGTGATGTGGGCCGCCGAGACGAACCCGAAGTGGATCGGTGAAGCATCCGCGGTCTGGCGCTGGGCAACGAAAACGGAGAACGCCCGGCCGGCGGTGTCCGAGGTGACCGGGTCGTCGAACGTGGTGATAGTCCGGGTCGCAATGGCGCCGGACGAATTCAGATAGCGCTCGGTCAGCGTGGCCGGAATCGTGTATGTGCCGGTATTGGGGATGGGTTTGCCGAAGTTTTCCGAATCGTCGATAGGCTGCAGCGGGTCGTCACTCACGAAGAGCCGGCGCGCCGTGTTGGAGTCCGGAGTTCCGAAGATGAAGATGTAGACGGGCTGCGAAGGGTCGCCGCCGCTCCAGGAGATGGTCATCGGGTCGCCGGCAGGCTGCTTGTAGTACGTAAGCTGGATCGGCTTGGGCGGCGTGGAATTGTCCAGAGAGGTGCTGCGCACCGGTGACGTCATCAGCATCTGCGGGATGGCCGCGGGCGAAGTTGCGCTGTGGCCCTGCACGGCTGTGGTGAACGTCTGGCCGGGGGTGAAGGCGACCGAACCCTGTACGTAGATCGTGCTGGTGCCGTCACCCGGGGTGACGGGGGTAACGTCCGCGCCGTCCAATTGCACTTTCGGGCCGTAGAACTGGTTACCGTCCTTGTCGAATAGCGTCGCCCTGTACGTCGCGGTCTTGCCGGTGTCAACGTCGGTGAAAAACGTCAGCGAAGAGACATTGGCCACCATCTTCGCCACAACCCGATTGGGATCGTTGGGATCCAGTTTTCCGCTGGTGCCGCTGCTCTTGAACAGGCCGCAGCCGGCGAGCGAGGCTGCCGCAAGAGATAGACCGAAGAGTTGAACCACTTTCACGTTCCGCATTATGTCTCCCTGTGCTGTGCGAGATGGAACCGGGTTTATACCGGCGCACGGCGTACCTGAGTCCTAAGTTTCGATAATCTCAACGTTGGCCCGGGGGACCGTGACTTCACGGCCGTCCTTGAGGCGAGCGTTGAGCACGCGCACGCTGGCGCCGGACGCTATTGGCGTTAGTTCCTGCGGAAGCCCGGTTACGGCAGCCAGTTGGCCAAAATACGGCTCCCGAATGATGCGGATGGACGTTCCGAGCTCCAGCGAGTGACCATCGTCCGGGGCGTCCACGGCGTCGGCAGGGCGTTCCGCCAACGGGATGATGACCTCCGGCCGGATCACTCCGGCGCGGATCTGTGTCGCGCCGTTCACCGATGCCACCTCGCCTTCGTGGCGTTTGAGCAATTCGTACGTTCGGCGGGCCATCGTGATCGGGCCGAATCCCTCGGTGATCACCAGCGTTGTGTTCACGTCTTCCTGCCCCGTGATGGCGACGCCGATGGAATGCCCCACGTACGCTTCCACCGCGGTGTCGATGATTCCCCCGGCGACAACCGCCGCTACTCCGTACTCCGCGGCCCTGGTGAGAGCCTCAAGGGTCACCAGGCTCCCGCCCACAATGATGCGGCCCTTCATCTCCGTCGTAATCTTGTCGACGGTCAGCTCCTCGGCCGGGTCGGAGCAGACGATGTGGACAACGCCCTGGCGTTCTCCGCCGACGCCGAAGATCCCCTGGATGAAAGCGCCCTTTGCCTCCACGACACAACCGTCCCCCGGTTGAACTTCTACAACGGTGCCCTTAACGTAGGCCAGTACATCGATCGGGATGGGCGCTTCGCGGATTCCCAGGTTGCCGGTGACGGACGAGAAGGTCTCGACGACTCCGGAAACAGACGCGCGGCTTTCCGACTTGAACAGTCCGAAGAACGACTTGGCCTGGGCCAGCAAGGCCCCCTTGGCGACGGTATCGCCCTCCTTTACCTGCAGGAGCGGCGCGACCTCTTCCGGGTCCAGCCCCATTTGCCCCGCCACCTTGACAAGCATCATATTGCCCGGCAGCAACGCGCGGGCAACGACGGTTGTGGGCAAGACAGTATCCCCAACGTTGACGAGCACATCGCCTTTGCGGGGCAGGCGCCGGGTCTTTCGGATGGCTGTGTACGGGCTGACTTTCAGGCCGGGTGTATAGGCTGTTCCCATATTGAGGGTCGGGCCGGTGCGGGCGACGCGCCCGCCGTGGCCAAAATCCTTTTCTCACGGAAGATGGTGACGCGATGCGGGTTGCATGCGTCTCCCGTCCATTCTACAAGGGGGTTAGGTGTCAGGTCAAAGCATAGCGGCTGGGAAGGCAACGATGAACGCTGAGCGGGCCTCCGTGCCCGACACCGCAGGTCGGGCCTCCGTGCCCGACACCGCGAAACCCTACCTCGCGATATCCGCTTGCGAACCACGCTCCTCAACGCTCACAATGTAGATGTCCCGGGTTCCACTGTCTACTCTCCGCCTGGCTGATGTGTGAGGACTCACCACGATGCGTCTCAAAACGCTGTGCATCACCGCCATTCTGGCTTGTCTGGTCGCTTCCGGCTGCAACCGCAAGGAACAAGCGGCCTCGGGCCCGGTTGAAATCACAGTGTGGCACCCCTGGGGCTCCGAGGACCTGAAGAACCTCCAGCGGGTGGTAGACCGATACCACGCCTCCCAAAATCGCGTTCGCGTGCGCCTGGTCTTCATGGGGAGCGACCTCTCCAGCAACCAGAAGCTCTTCACCGCCATCGCAGCCAAGACTCCTCCGGACGCCGCTTTCGTGGACGGCACGCAGGACTCTCAATGGGCCAACTGGGACGCCCTGGAGCCGATCGACAAGTACCTGGCTCGCGATCACGTCACGGCCGACGATTTTTACCCCCCCTGCTGGCGCCAGTCGCTGTACAAGGGTCACGTGTGGTCGGTGACTTATTGCGCCGATCCCAACTTCGCATTCTACTGGAACAAAGCCACCTTCAAGAAGGCCGGACTCGACCCCGATCGCCCGCCGCGAACCATAGAGGAACTGGATCGGATGGCCGCGAAATGCACCACGTTCAAGGACGGTCGCCTCGAGACGATGGGCATCATCCCGTGGAATCAGTACGGCTCCGCGAACAGCGTATTCACGTGGGGATGGGCGTTCGGCGGAAAATTCTACGACGACAAGACCCAGACGGTGACCGCCAACGACCCGAAGGTCGTCAAGGCTCTGGAGTGGATGGTCGGCTACGCGAAGCGCCTTGGCATCACGAATATCAACGGCGCCACCTCCGGGTGGGGCTCCGAGGCGAACAGCGCTCTCAACACGGGTCAGTTGGCGATGACGTGCGTGCATATATCCACCGCGAAACAGATCAGGAAATACGCGCCGAACATCGACTTCGGCATAGCACCGCTCCCGGGAACGCCGGACGGCGAGATCGGCTCATCGTGGGTGGGCGGGTGGTCCCTGGCCATACCGAAGGGCAGCCGGCACGCGGATGCGGCGTGGGATTTCCTGCATTGGGTGTGCTGCACCAAAGAAGGAACCAGCGCCGCGGTGGAGGAAACGGGCCTGCTGCCCGGCTACCGAAAATGCCCGGCGATCCAGAAAGTGAGGAGGAACCCGAGACTCCGCATGTTCGTGAAGATCCTTGAAGACACGAAGCACCAGCGGCCGGTGATGCCCGCTCAGGCGTTCTACATGGGCGCGCTGGACCGCGCCGTGGACCGCGCCCTGTACGGCAAACAGACCCCGAAGGAAGCCCTTGACCAGGCGACAAGAGAAACCCAGTCCGAACTGGATCTGGTAACCGGCCGCAAGCGTTAGGCCGGGGATCTACCACTGAGGGAACGGAGGCCACGGAGGTACACGGAGGTAATCGATATGAGAACAGTAAACGAGATTTCCGGTGCCATTGTCGATGCCGCGTTGAAGGTGCACTCCGCGCTGGGCCCGGGCCTGTTGGAGAAGGCGTACGAAGTCTGCCTTGTGCACGAATTGCAGTCTCGCGGCCTGAACGCAGTTGCTCAAGTGCCTCTGCCCGTGGTTTATGACGGTTTACAGATGGACGCCGGATACAGATTGGATGTTCTGGTCGAGAATACCGTGGTTATAGAGCTGAAGGCGGTGGATGGCATTAACCCGCTCCACGAAGCACAAGTGCTGACCTATCTGAAACTGAGCGGGAAGCCGCTCGGATTGCTGCTCAACTTCAATGTCATCCACATGCGAGACGGAATCAAGCGAATAGCACACCGGACCCTTCCCCAGACCGATGTGCTTCGTCGTGAGACTACAAATCCACAGATTCCTCCGTGCACCTCCGTGTCCTCTGTTTCCTCAGTGGTAGACCCGGTAAAGAAAGCGCAGTGCGAAGAATGACACGTCAGGAGAGAAGGCATACGCGGAACGGGTTGTTGTTCACCATGCCGGGGATCGTGGGGCTTGTGGGCTTCACCATCTACCCGGTGCTGATGTCGCTGTACTATTCGTTCTGCAATTACAGCGTGCTCAAATCGCCAAAGTGGGTTGGGCTCCAGAACTACCAGGTGCTGGCCAACGACTCGCAGCTGCGCGTCGCCCTGTGGAACACGCTTGTGTTCGGCGTCATGTCCATCCCGCTCGGAATCCTGACGGCGTTCCTGCTGGCCAACCTTCTGAACCAGAAGGTGCGCTGGATGCCGATGTTCCGGACCGTCTTCTACCTGCCAAGCGTCGTTCCCGCGGTGGCCGGCGCGGTGCTATGGATATGGGTGTTGAACCCGCAGTTCGGCATCCTGAACGTCGGCCTGATGCACCTCGGCATCCACAACCCGCCCGGCTGGCTCTCCGACCCGGCGTGGTCCAAGCCCGCCCTCGCGATTATGGGAATGTGGGGCGTCGGCGGTTGGATGGTCATCTTCCTCGCCGGCCTGCAGGACGTGCCGACGGAACTGCACGAATCGGCGCAACTGGACGGCGCCAGCGCTTTCCAATCGTGGTGGCACATATCCGTGCCGTTCATGAGCCCTCACCTGTTCTTCGCGAGCGTGATGGGTTTGATCGGCGTGAGTTCGTATTTCGCGCAGCCGATGGTTATGACGGGCGGCGGCCCGGCGGACAGCACGCTGTTTTACGCCCAATATCTGTTCATGAACGCGTTCCAGTGGTTCAAGATGGGCTATGCCTGCGCCATGGCGTGGAGCCTCGCCATCGTGCTGATGATTCTCACCTGGCTGGTGTTCCGATCCTCATCGAAGTACGTGTACTACGCGGGAGAATGAAGGCATCAATCAGGATTTTCACCGCTGAGGACGCGGAGGTCGCAGAGGAACGCAGAGCAGAAGCAATTCGCCCTCTGCGCCCCTCAGCGTCCTCTGCGCCCTCAGCGGTAATGAACAAGTAGTGTCGAGGTAGACCTTGCGCAAAACCGTTTTCCAACAGTTGATTTCCTATCTGCTGCTCATCGCGCTGAGCATCGTGTTCATCGTACCCTTCGTCTGGCTCGTGACCACGTCCGTGAAGCCCGATGACCAGATTCTGCACTATCCGCCCATCTGGATACCGCACCCGTTCAACTGGCGGAATTATGCGGATGGGCTGACGGCGATACCGTTCGCGCTCTACCTGCGCAACACGCTGCTGATCTGCGCGGCGGTGGTCGCCGGTACGGTGCTTTCGTGCTCGATGGTGGCGTACGGACTCAGCCGCATTCCGTGGAAGGGGCGCGACGTGCTTTTCTACGCGCTCGTCGGGACTATGCTCCTGCCGCCCCAGGTCACCATGGTCCCCGTCTTCAGTATCTTCAAGAACCTCGGTTGGCTGGACACTTACCTGCCGCTGACGTTTCCGGCCTTCCTCGGCGGGGCGTTCAGCGTGTTCCTGCTGCGGCAGTTCTTCCGGTCCATCCCGAACGAACTCACCGAGGCGGCGCGCATGGACGGCACGACGGAGTTCGACAACTACTGGCGCATCATTCTGCCGTTGGCCAAGCCCGCCCTGTGGACGGTGGGCCTCTTCGCGTTCATCGGCGCGTGGAACGACTACCTCGGCCCGCTCATCTACCTGTTCGACGATCGAAAATACACACTCAGCCTGGGCCTGGCGATGTTCCGCACCCAATACGGGGCGGAGTGGGGCCAGATGATGGCGGTGAGCACGGTGGTGACCGTCCCGCTGGTGATCCTGTTCTTCTTCACCCAGCGTACCTTCGTACAGGGCATCACGATGACGGGAATTAAGGGATGATACCGACTGGCTAATTGAGGTTAGGCCAGGGTCAGCCAGAGCGGCGGGATCTGAACGCATTGGCAGGCCTCACGAGACAAGGTTTTAAGCCATCGTCTGACCCCGATGGCAGGCCGCGTGTGGGTTCATGTCTGCCTGATAACCTACAATTAGGCATGGAGTTTCTTTACTACACGTCAAGGAGTCTGTCATGCTTAGTCGCTCACGTTGTATCACTGCTTTGAGCCTCGTCCTCCTCGCGGCGATGGCTCCCCGTCCCTCCTCCGCCCAGCAGGTAAGCGTCATCGCCGCCGGCAAAAACGCGATGGCGCCGGCGACCGCCGACGGAATTGTCTACTTCCTCTCCGATGACTCCAGGCTCTACGCGGTGAATGCCGCCGATGGCAGCCCGGTCTCCGGCTTCCCCGCCGATATTGCCGCCGCGGTGAACGACGGCAGCAAACCAATCGGCCGCCCCTCCATCTACGATGCCGGTGACGGCAAGGGCATCTATGTTGCCACGGACAACGGCGGCGTGGTGCGGTTCGGTGCGGATGGCGCCGTAAAATGGGTCTACAAAGGCGCCAGTGATAAGCTGTACGTACCGAATGTCTACTCGCCCGCCTTAACGGCGGACGGTGACGTATTCGCCGTCTCGACGTATTCCGGAGCGGGCCACGTAATCAAGCTGCGCGCGGCCGACGGCGGATTCGTGATCGCTTCGCCGGGCATGCCCAACGCATCGGCGCTGGCTGTGGTCGACGGATACGTGTACTCGGGAAACAACGGCGCGACGGTGTTGAACACATCCGACCTGAGCATACGGGCCGGACTGGGAAGCAGCAGCACCAACTTCGGTCCGGCCTACATCGTCGGGAATTCACTCTTTATGGCGTCGAACACCGGCGGTGGGTACCTGTACAAGGCAAACCGCACGACCCTGGCGTTCGATGCAACCTTCGCCGGTGCAGGCGCGGCCAGCGTCTCCGCGGACGGGGTAAATTGCATTTTTGCGGACACGACCGCGAAACCCGCGCCAAAGCTCTATGCTGCCACAGGCGGCTTGCTGTGGCCAACCGTATACGAGGTCGATGGCGCCACGGGAGCGACGAAAACCCTCATCCAGACGCCCCTGCTCGGCATCCCCTATGGAATCGTCATCAACCGCTCCAACAACACCCTCGCGTTCAGCTGTATACAGGCGAATATATCGACTGGCGAGGTTAAATACGTCCTCTACCAGGTTTCCATTGCCGATCCGGTCAACGGCGTGAGAATCAGCCCGAACCTTCAGGGCGAACTGACCTTGCCCGCATTTGACCCCATCACCAAGCGGTTCTTCGTGGGGAGCACCGGTGCGGTGAATGGAATCCTGTACGGTTTCGACAGCATGTAATGAGGGGCGTGTCGTGAAGGGAAGGCGGTTATGAAAAAGCTGCCGGTCGCGATATTCGTCGTGCTCTCACTTGTAATTGTGGTTCGACTGCCCGGCCCCGCCACGGTCCACGCCCAACCGGCGGCCGTGCTCGACCGGGCAGTCGAACTCGCTTCGAAAGGCGCCAGCCTCATGCCGCCGGACCAGTTGCGCCGCTGGGCGCCGGATGCGGTAACCGGCGCTTCAGCGACGCGCGTGGATGCCGCGGCGATGAACGTCATTCGAAGGGCGGAGAAAGCGTTCATCCTTGATCCCTCCGCGTCGTCGCTGGATCTTATCCCCGAACCCGACCGCACGCGCTTCAAGGACTTCCAATGGGACCCGGACGACTATCCCGGCGGGCCTGTGGGGCCGCACGAGGAGGTCGCACTCGCGCAGGACGCCGCGTTGAGCCGCATCCGCGCCGAACGCCGCGCGAACTCCACCGCAACGGCCGTCGTCAGGGAATCGGAGTTCAACAACGACGTCTGGAAGTACATCGAATCCGAGGAACGAGTGGTGCCCGGTCAGGAACGCTTCAAACTGAACCGCTGGGCGCTGGCATCGTTTATCGCCATGCGCGAGGCAGCGAAGCGGGACGGCGTGGACATCGTGATCCTCTCCTCCAACCGCCTGCCCGCCACCGCGGCGCAAAACGCGACGAGGGAGAGCAACTCGTACGCCGTTGCGCGCTTCTCCAGCCACATCTTGGGGCTGGCGATGGATATTCAGCTGCGCGACGTGGCATTGGCGGTGTCGGAAACCAGCACGCGCCCGATGAGCAACGTCATCGCGATGCGCCGGTCGAGGGCGCATAAATGGATGTTCCTGCGCGGCGCGGCGTTCGGTTGGTACCCCTATCAGCACGAGCCGTGGCACTGGGAGTACAACCCGCCGGGTTTCCGCGAACGTTTCTGGAACGGCTACACGGGTAAACGGCCGTGAGCGGACGCTTGGTGGGTCACAAATCGTCTTCCGTCGGGCCTGTTTTGGAGGCGATACGCGCAAGCATCACCGGACCTAGCTCCTCGCCGTCGTGAAAGGCCCACACAAAGTCCGGCCAACCGAATCGCCTAAGGACTCTATGACAGCCGCCGGACTCGCGCTTTACTTACCAACCGATCCGCAGCAATCCGGCGAGCACGTGACGCGCCTTGGTTGAGGGCCATGAGCTCATGCCGCAAGCGCGAATAGCTGGAGGTCGTCGGGCACCGGTTCACCGTGCTCCACTCGATCTGCCAGCACTCGCGACGCCAGTGCCTGGACGCGCGCGACCGCTTCCGCCTTGCTGGTCCTGTACGCAAGCGTACCTGGAAGTGCGGGGAAGTCGGCTATCCACCGCCCATCGTATTCCAGTTCCGTCTCAATCAGCAATCGCATACCAGCCCCAGTCCTCGCCAGGCGACCTCGCATGAGTATTCGACTCCGACGTTGGCATACTCGCTAACCCGCCGTGCGGCGCGGGCCTCCGCCTCTGCAGGCCCGTTCGGGTGCCGGCGCACGACCTCCTGAACCAGCACCTATTCCCAGGCGAGGACGAGGCCGGCGTTTGGGTGCTATACATACGTTCATGGAAACGCCGCATACAGACCCGAATCCGGCCCAATGGGATCCCGGTCTCTATACAAGGGCCCATTCATTCGTCTGGCAGGCGGCCCACTCCCTCGTGGACCTGCTGAACCCGCAGCCTGGGGAGCGCATCATGGATCTCGGTTGCGGCACCGGGCAACTTACCCGCACACTCGCGGACAGCGGAGCAACGGTAGTGGGAGTCGACCGGTCACCGGAGATGATCGAGGCCGCGAAAGCCGCATATCCCGGCCTCGATCTCCGAGTGATGGACGCGCTTCACCTGACAAGCGACGAGCCGCTCGATGCGGTGTTCTCGAACGCCGCGCTGCACTGGATACCGCGCGCGGACGTGGTGGCCCGCAACATCGTGAATATCTTGCGGCCGGGAGGCCGTTTCGTGGCGGAGTTCGGCGGGAAGGGTAATATCCGCACGATCCTTGCGGGGCTGCGGGAGGCAATACACACGGAAACGGGGCGGATGGTGATGAACCCGTGGTATTTTCCAACCATCGCGGAATACGCCGCCGTATTGGAACGGGCCGGGCTGGAAGTCACGTTTGCCCAATTGTTCGACCGGCCCACCCCGGGGGAAGGCCCGGACGCAATGCGCAACTGGCTTCGGATGTTCTGCGGAACGATGCTGGACGCGATCCCCGGGGAGAAGCGCGAAGCGGTAATATCGCGGTGCGAGGACAACTGCCGCCCGAGTCTGTTCCGCGACGGCGTATGGGTGGCGGACTACCGCCGCCTGCGCGTGATGGCGATCAAGCCCTCGTAGCGATACCTAACGCTCGGCGATGGGCAGGGACCATCCACCGTCCACTGTCCCATCATGCCTTCTCTGCGTCGGCCTCGGGATCCGCCTTGGCTGCGGGTTTCGCGTTCGTTGGGCAGGCCTTGTTGGTGCACTTGATGCCCATCAGGCGCCGGCCCATGCGGTCTTCTCCCAGGTTATATCCGCACGTATCGCAGAATTTATCCGGCAGCGGTTTGTAGAACGTCGTGAAGTCGCACTCGGGATAGCGCGAGCACCCGTAGAATTTGTAATCCTTGCCGGCTTTGCTCTTTGATTTCTTCTCCACGATCTCGCCCGTGCAGCCTTCGCGCGGGCATTCGACGCCGATTTTTACGGTGATCGGCCGCGTGTACTTGCAGTCCGGGAATCCGCTGCAGCCGATGAATTCGCCGAACCGGCCCTGACGGATATGCAGTTCCTTGCCACACTCCGGGCAGACCTCTCCTTCGAGGACCTTCGGCGTCATCTTCACCCGTTCCGCCTCGGTTTCGGCCTTGCCGATGGCGATTTCGAACGGCACATAGAATTCCCTGACAATCGCAACCCAGTTCTCGCTGCCGTCTTCCACGCGGTCAAGCCGGCCTTCCATACCGGAGGTGAACTGCACGTCAACGATCTTCGGGAAGTGCTTCACAAGGAGGTCGTTCACGGCGAAGCCCAGCTCGGTGGGATAGAACCGCTTCTCGCGCAGTTCCACATAGCCCCGATCCTGAACGGTGCCGACGATGGTGGCGTACGTGCTCGGCCGGCCGACGCCGTTTTCCTCCAGCGTTTTTACAAGCGTGGCCGGATTATAGCGGGGCAGCGGTTCCGTGAAATGCTGCCGCGGAGTGATGCCCAACAGGTCCAGCAGGTCATGCGCCGCGAGCGCGGGTAGCTTCTGCGCGAATTCGTCCTCGGTCTTCTCGTCTTCATCCTTGGCGACCGTGTAGACGCGGCGGAAGCCATCGAAGATCTGCACCGTGCCGCTGGCCCGGAACAGAAAGGCGGATCCGTCGTGCGTGGCATGCACGTCCACGGTCGTCACTTCATCAACACCGCTGTGCATCTGACTTGAGACGAAGCGCTTCCAAATGAGATCGTACATCTTGAACTGCTCGGTGGTCAGACGAGCCTTGATGGCTTCGGGACGGCGAAACGCGCTGGTGGGGCGGATCGCTTCGTGCGCATCCTGCGCCGTATTGCGACTCCTGTAGACCCTAGGAGACAAAGGCGCGTACTTCGCGCCGTAAGTCTCCGTGATGAAGTGCAGTGCCTCTTCCTGGGCTTCCTTCGCTACGCGAGTGCTGTCGGTACGCATATAGGTAATCAGGCCAACGCTGCCCTCCGCGCCCAGGTCCACGCCTTCGTACAACTGCTGCGCGATCGCCATCGTCTTCTTGTTGCTCATCCCCAGTTTGCGGCTGGCTTCCTGTTGCAGGGTGCTGGTGATGAAGGGGGCATAGGGGTTGACCTTGCGCTCCGACTTCTTGACGGAACCGACGCTCCAGGCGGAGCCCTTCAGTGCGGCGAGTACGTCGTCCGCTTCGGCCTGGTTATGGAGCTCCAGCTTTTCGCGCGTTCCGACGCGGCCGATCAATTTGGCGTCGAACGGGTGCTTTTTCGCCTGCGGGGTGACGCTGGCGGTGATGCTCCAGTATTCCACCGGCACGAAGGCCAGGATTTCGCGCTCACGGTCGCAAATGAGGCGCAGGGCCACGCTCTGTACGCGGCCGGCGCTCAGATTGCGCTTGATCTTCTTCCACAACAGCGGGCTCAGCTTGTAGCCGACGAGCCGGTCCAGCACGCGTCGCGCCTGTTGAGCATCGACCCGTCCCTTGTCCACAGTGCGCGGATGGCGGATGGCTTCCTCGACGGCGGACCGGGTGATCTCGTTGAACTGGATCCGCACGGCGTTCTTCAGGTGCAGCGCCTCGGAGAGGTGCCACGCGATCGCTTCACCCTCGCGATCGGGGTCGCTTGCCAGGAAGACCGTTTCCTTGTCCTTGGCAGCTTCCCTCAGGTCTTTGATGACCTTCGTTTTGTCCGGGATGATGGTGTAAGTTGGGGCGAAGTCGTTGTCCACGTCTATGCTGAGTTTGGATTTCGGCAGGTCCCGGACGTGTCCCATGCTCGCTCGGACGTCATAGCCCGGGCCGAGGATGTTCTTCAGCGTCTTTATCTTCGCGGGCGATTCAACAATGATCAGGGACTTGGACATGTACTGGGTCTGCACTTTCAGGTCCGAACGGACCGCTGCGGCGAGGCGCTTTCGAACACGCGACGCCCGCCTTCGTTGCGTTCCTATGAGCGGTGGAACGCCCGGAACCGCATCATAGTAGCACAGGCAACGGTTTCGGTGTTAGGCGCCGGGCGCCGGGGACCGAATCCCGATACCTGACGCCCGCCACCCAACAGGTGCCATAATACGTTCCGGGAGGACACGGAATGAAATTCGCCGGATGGACACGAGAAGACTTCGCAGCGTTCCATATCACTGATTTCGATGAACGCATGGCGGTTCTTCGTGATCGGATCCAGCCGAAGTTGGACGCGCTTGGAATCGACCTGGTGGGACTGCTGCAAGCCGAAACCGGCACGGAGTGGTATCACCATGTTGCCAAACATATGCGGCGCAGCGTCAATTTGCCTTTGGACACGTGGGTAGCCCTGAACCGCGCGAAAAAGGGCTACAAGGCAACGGTCCACTTTGGGGTAGGTTTGAGCGCCCTGGGCGCGAACGCCTGCCTGGTAGTGAAGCAGGAGTGTGTGGAGCGGGAGTCATTCGCCGCCGGCATCGAGCGTGAGGTGGGCGTGATCTGCCCGCTCCTCGCCGCGTCCGGCAATCTCTACATCGGTGATGTCCCCAACGCCGCGGAAGAAGAGATGCTGCCTGCGAAATCAGCTGGCGTGGATGACTGGATAAAGCGGGCCGAGTGGCTCCGCAACCGTAAGATGTACGAGTTTGAGATGGGCTATCGGATCCCCGTCGAGGAAGCCTGCGCACTGGGCAGCGAATTGCCGCAGACTACCCTGAAGCTCATCCGGGAGATGCTCCCGCTATATCAGGCGGGCATATCAACCAGATAACCGGCAAAACGTCCGGCGCACATTCACCGAATCCGCGCTGAGCAGGCGGCCAGGCCAGTGTGCACATTTCCTGGACGAATGGTATAATACATCAGTAAATGCGCTTGCCGGGGCCGCTATCAAGGCGCCGGTTACGGCGAAAGAGAAGAGGTAGTCCATGGAGAAGAAGCGAGGGTTCACACTGATCGAACTGCTGGTGGTGATCGCAATTATCGCAATCCTGGCCGCCATCTTGTTCCCAGTGTTTGCCAAGGCCCGCGAACGGGCTAAGCGGATGAATTGCGCCAGCAATCTTAAGCAGATCGGCATCGCCGTGAACATGTACGCAACGGACAACGATGAGTTCGTCTACGCCCAGGTCTACAACAACTACTGGGGCGCCGGAGTCGGCACTTGCCCGGTGCCCGCCACGGGGTATCCTCAGCAATTCTGGGGCACCGTATACCTTCCGTATGTCAAGAGCGCGGAGATCTTCGCCTGCCCCGATGACGGGGCGAACGGCGAGCCCAAGGGATACCTTCAGAACACGAAAAAGTGGTCCGTAACAGGCATGTCGGAAGCTGCCAAACAGAGCAGTTATGCATATGTGGGCCTGAACATCTGGGATAAAAGCCTGGATGGCGTGTCGGCAATCTCCACCGTCGCCAACAAACCCGGTCCGTACCGCCGAAAGATCTCCCATCAGCAGAACGCGGACATCAACATTTCGGGTATGAAACTGAAGGATGCCCTCTGGCTTGCCGCGGACAAGGACTTTATCGGCACCGGCGGCCGCCTGGCCACGACGCACGGTCGAGGCACGGACCCCAACAACGCGCTCACCGGCGTCAGCAGCAACAGCCTTTACCTGGACAGTTCCGTACACTGGTCCTCCGACTGGCTGCACTGATTCAAGCGGGAGTTCACGCCGAGGAGGCCGCCCGATTGGGCGGCCTCTCTGTTTGCGGCGTTCGTATTCGAGGGGATTCGGGGCTATCCCAGAATCGCGGACACGCGGGTACAAAGAGCGTAGAGATCGGCAGGCGCCTCCTCCACTCCCGGTTGCGCGGCGAAGCCGGGCGCCGCTTGTGAAACGCTTCCCCCAACCAGCAGCACCGGCGCCGGACCCGCGAGGGCGGCCTTGGCCAGCCCGGCGGCAACAGCCTTCACGGCCGGGAGCCGGTCCTCGCCGGCTGCCGAAACGAGAACGACCTTCGATTCCAGTTGAATCGCGCTGTCCACGATGCCATCCGCCGGTACATCGACGCCGAGGAACGCAACGTTGTATCCCTCAGCGGCGAGGAAATCCGCCGCCATCTGCGCCGCGATACCGTTGAACTCACCCTCGACGCACGCGATGACGACCTCGCAGTTCCCGGCCTTGCGCAAGGGAACGCGCAGCGAGCCGACGTGGCCCATCAGTCTCTCCACGAAATGGTTGATCGTGTGCTCCTGTGCAACGGAAATCTCGCCCGCGGCCCGCATGCCGGCGACCTTGACCAGAACCGGAGCAAAAACGCGCGTGTATAGATCCTGCCATGGGAGGCCCTCACCCAGAGCCCGGTCCACGCTGGACCGAACCGCTTGATGGTCACCCAACAGCACATTCTGCTCAAATGCTGGTCGAACCTCATCCAGTATCGCAGTGCGGTCTGCCTCCGTGAGCTCCTGGCTCACCGGCGACAGTAATAACGCCCGGACCAGGTCCGGACTGACGATTCGGTAGAATACCCGTCGCCCATCCCTCTGCGCAACGACAAGGCCCAACTCTCGCAGGCGGGCGAGATGATTGGACACATTTGGTTGAGACAGCTTCGTCTCAATCACGACATCTCCAACAGATCGTGGGCCACCCTCCAGCGCTCGCAAGACTGCGGCGCGGGATCCTCCCACCATTTTTTCAAGCGTTCGCTCCAAGACTTTACTCCCTGCATTCCGCGACGGGCGAAGCCCCATTGCTCCGCCGTGACACACGCGGCTTATCATTGGCATTATATATCGTGGAATACCAATGAATAATAAGGAATATTCCGGGTTGCTGCCGGGTGTGAATCTTTTCTTGATTTCGCCGGGCCCGATGGCCGACCTTTTCTTTGACGAGACAACTCCGTCTTGAGGTCCATCGCTTCACGCCGCCTGTCTTGGCCTATAATCCGATAGGCTGTGATATGGCCGGCATCGACCGCGAAATGGGACTAATCACACACGGCGCGAACACCTGGGAGAAAGGCAGAGCACATGATCTACTTCAGCGCGTGGTACCGCAAAGAGACCGAAGGGGCTTCGCTGGACGCAAACTACCCCGACTGGGTCGTCTACGCCATCGACGAACCCGAAGCCCGGGAGAAGGTGCTCGAATGCGTGGGCCGGACGGAACCCGAACGCGGATTCAGCGTATTTCTGCAGCCGATTGAGGATGAAGACGCGGGGACCATCGCGTTTGCCACCGCGCGGCAAAGCGGGCAGGCTCTCTAGCCGAGGCGCGCGGGGCCTCCGCGGCGCCGCCGATTTCATCGTGGTGACTTTGCCGGATCACAACGCGCCCTCCGGGGTGTCTGTACCATCCGCCCGGGAAGGCTCGGGATGGTAGTCGCACTCCGACGCTGGCTTATCGGGCGCCCTATCGCCAGTGAGCGAGCGGGTGAAGAACGCCTCGGCAAGCTGCTTGCCCTGCCGATTTTCGCCTCCGATGCTCTCTCTTCGGTGGCCTACGCCACCGGCGAGATTATGGCGGCGCTCCTCCTGGCCGGTTCGAACAAGCTGTTCCTGACCTTCCCCATCAGCCTGGCCATCGTGGCTCTCCTCGCGATCGTGGCGACGTCCTACCGCCAAACCATCATCGCGTACCCCGGTGGAGGCGGCGCTTACATCGTTGCGCGCGACAACCTCGGCATCGTGGTCGCCCAGGTGGCAGGCGCGGCGCTGATGATCGACTACATCCTCACCGTGGCCGTGTCCGTATCCTCCGGAGTTGCCGCCATCGACTCGCTGTTCTTCGTCAAGTACGGCACCCACGTTAACGTGGTCATGGTATGTCTCGCCACGGTCGCTTTAGTGACAGTCATCAACCTGCGCGGCGTTCGGGAAAGCGGCGTTATCTTCGCGTTTCCAACGTATGCCTTCATCGCGATCGCGGTCATCTTGATCGGCACCGGGCTTTGGCAGTATTTCGGGCACACCCTCCAGGAGGCCCACCCCCAGGCGGCGTTCGCCGCAGCCCGGGTTGAAGGGCACGCAGACGAGAGAGTGAAGGACATGGGATTGTTTTTACTCCTCCATGCCTTCGCCTCAGGGTGTGCGGCTATGACCGGCGTGGAGGCAATATCCAACGGTGTGACCGCGTTCAAGGAACCGGCCGCCCGCAACGCCGCCAAGACCATGATCTGGATGGCCTCTATCCTCGCTTCGATTTTTCTGGGTCTGACTTTCCTTGCCGTGCACTGCAACGTTCTTCCGGAAGCGGCCATTGGATTCGGTAAGGAAACCACGATGTCGCAGATGGGGCGCACCATCCTCGGCACCGGCCCCCTTTACTGGTGGCTGCAGGTCGCCACCGCCCTGATCCTGGTGCTGGCCGCCAACACCAGTTTCGCCGGCTTCCCCCGTCTCGCCGCACTCATCGCAAGGGACAACTTTCTGCCGAAGCAATTGAGCAGCGTGGGCGATCGGTTGGTTTACGACCGCGGTATCATCAGCCTGGCGGTCCTTTCAGGCACGCTCATCTGGTGGCGCCGGGCCGATGTCCATCTCTTGATTCCTCTGTACGCCGTGGGCGTGTTCCTTTCCTTCACTATCTCCCAGACGGGCATGGTGCTTCGCTGGCGCCGTCTGCGTTCACCCGGTTGGCGCACGAAGGCATTTGTGAATGGCCTCGGCGCTGTCGCCACACTGATCGTGCTGAGTGTGATCGCGTACGTGAAGTTCCTGAGCGGCGCCTGGCTGGTTGTCCTCCTGATTCCGGTGCTGGTGCTGCTGTTCTTGCGAATACACGCCCACTACACGTCCGTCAAACAGCAATTGGCAGTTCTGCCGGCGTCGAGGTCTCTCAACAAGCCTCCTCCAAAGCACGTCGTTCTGGTGCTCGTGCCAGGCGTAACCAGGGGCGCCATTGAAGCCATTGACTACGCCCGCTCTCTGGCCGGCGATTGCCGCGCCATCCATATCGAAACGAACCCGGAGAATACACCCGCCTTCCGCGATGCCTGGCTGGAGAACTGCCCCGACGTGCCGTTGGTCATCCTGGAAGCGCCGTTTAGGACGGTCGTCGAGCCGCTCACCGCATACCTTGACGAGGTTCAACGCGAGACACCCAACACGCGGGTAACGGTCGTGGTTCCGGAGTTTGTCGCGCCGCGCTGGTGGCAGAACCTCCTTCATGGTCACACGGGTCTCGTCATCAAGCTGGCTATGCTCAACCGCAAAAACGTTGTCCTCACAAATGTCCGGTACCACCTGGAAGACGAGAAGGTCTCGCTGCAGGATATGCTGGACATGGATCACGACTATGTGGAGCATATGTGAGGGTTCAGGTGTCGCTGATCGGAATGTGTCGTTATATCCTCCCAACCAGCCCCGCGACCCGGCGCCCGCACGCGGTTTGTCTTGCTTTTCGCATACTGCGCAGGCATTATAAGTAGGTTGGATGCTTGATAGTGATGTATAGCTGGTGAGGCCCACGACACCTCGCAGCGGTGGAGTGGTTGGCATGATAATACCTTTGCGGCGCCTGATCGTTGGAAAGCCGCTGGAGAGCGCGCGGGCGGCGCACGAGAAAATACCGCCGATCCTGGCACTGCCGGTGTTCGCCTCGGACGCACTCTCGTCGGTGGCTTACGCAACCGGCGAGATCATGGCTGCCCTGCTGGTGGCCGGCCCGGCCTTGCTTCACCTCACGATCTGGATCAGCCTCGCGATCGTGGTCCTGCTCGCTATTGTGGCCACGTCCTATCGCCAGACGGTGCTGGCGTACCCCGGAGGGGGCGGCGCATACATCGTAGCGCGCGATAACCTCGGAGTCGTTCAGGCTCAGGTAGCCGGCGCCGCTTTGCTGGTGGACTACATCCTCACCGTCGCCGTCTCGATTTCATCCGGTGTCGCAGCCATCGAATCCCTGCTAAAGACGCAGTACGGATTTGAGGTGGCGGTTGTGCCGGCGTGTCTCGCATGCGTCGCTATCGTAACGCTGGTGAACCTCCGCGGCGTCAAGGAGAGCGCCAAGGCGTTTGCGCTGCCAACGTACGCATTCATCACCATCGTCTACATCCTGTGCGCCATCGGGCTGTATCACTTCTTCCACGGGACGCTGGGAGTTGCGCATGCGGGGAATGTGTTCGATGCGGCCCTGCCGGGCAGGGAAGGCCATTTCGACCAACCGGAGGCCCTGCAGGGGGTGGGGTTGTTCCTCATCCTCCACGCATTCGCCTCCGGATGTACGGCCCTCACGGGCGTCGAGGCAATCTCGAACGGCGTGACGGCATTCAAGCAGCCTGCTGCGCGAAACGCCGCCAAGACGATGACCTGGATGGCCGCCATCCTCGGCTCCATGTTCCTCGGGCTATCCTTCCTCGCAGTGCACGTGAACGCCCTGCCCGAGACCGTCGTGCCCACCGCGCTGAACAACGGCGGCGAAACGGTGCTGTCCCAGGTGGGCCGCGCCGTGCTGGGCGGCGGGCCGGTCGCAGACTTCCTCTACTTCTGGCTGCAGATTTCCACGGCGCTTATCCTGGTCCTCGCCGCCAACACCAGTTTCGCCGATTTCCCGCGCCTCAGCGCGCTGCAGGCGCACGACGGCTTCCTCCCGAAACAGCTCACGAACGTGGGAGACCGTCTCGTTTTCGATCGGGGAATCCTGACGCTTGGCATGTTCGCTTGCGCCCTCATCTGGAAGTTCCACGGGGACGTGCACAACCTGATCCCCCTCTATGCGGTTGGCGTCTTCCTGTCTTTCACCCTCTCCCAGGCCGGGATGGTCAAGCGATGGTTCCGACTGAAATCGCCGGGCTGGCACCTCAAAGCGGCCGTGAATGGCCTGGGCGCCATCGTGACCAGTGTGGTATTGCTGGTGTTCGGCGTCGTGAAATTCGCGGGCGGAGCGTGGATCGTCATTGTCTTGATACCCACGCTTGTGCTGATCTTCTTCCGCATCCACGCCCATTACGCGTCGGTAGACAGGGAAATGGCCGAGATCCTGCCGGACCTCGATGAATCGGCGCCACCCCAGCACGCCGTTCTCGTCCTCGTGCCGGGACCGACCCGAGGCGCCCTGCAAGCGGTGAACTATGCCCGCTCGCTGGCCGGAGACTGCCGCGGCATCCACATTGAACTCCACCCGGAGAGCACGCCGCACCTGCGCGACGTGTGGCTGAGCCATTGCGGATCGGTTCCGCTGGTGATCCTCGAAGCACCGTACCGCGACGTCGTCAGCCCGCTGATGGCTTATCTGGACGAAGTCCAGAAGGAGACGCCGCGAACACAAATCACCGTGGTCATCCCCGAATTCGTCTCGACCAGGTGGTGGCAGAACCTGCTGCACGGCCACACAGGGCTCGTCCTCAAGTTCGCGATGCTGGGACGGCAGAACGTCGTCGTCACGAACGTGCGCTACCACCTGAAAGACGAAAGGGTATCTCTGCGGGACATGTTTGACGTGGGCGACGAGTACGCGGGCCATATGTGAGCCGTGAACCGCGGAGCCTGATCGCCACCGAACGGCATCCCATGCCAGGCGCCTGCAAACCCCATACCGCACCCGCTTGCTTTTATGTTGGTTCGCGAGTAGGATGGGTTGGTTGACTCAAATTGGGGGGTTGCTGACGAGGTCCACGACACTTCGCAGCGGCGGAGTGGTACGAATGATGATACCTTTGCGGCGCCTTATCGTAGGGCGTCCGCTGGAAAGCGCCCGGGCAGCGCACGAAAAACTGCCCCCTTTGCTGGCGCTGCCGGTTTTCGCATCGGATGCGCTGTCTTCCGTGGCCTACGCCACGGGCGAGATCATGGCGGCACTGCTCCTTGCCGGCCCTCTGTACCTCCACATCACCATCCCGATCAGCGTCGCCATCGTGGTGCTCCTCGCGATCGTCGCTACTTCGTACCGGCAGACGGTGATGGCTTACCCCGGCGGCGGGGGCGCGTATATCGTGGCGCGCGACAACCTGGGAGTGGTTGCGGCGCAGACGGCGGGCGCCGCGCTGCTGATTGACTACATCCTCACGGTCGCGGTCTCGGTTTCCTCGGGTGTCGCGGCGATTGAGTCACTGCTGAAGACCCAACACCAGATAGCGGTGCCCGTGGTGCCGATCTGTCTCGCTTGCGTGGCGCTCATCACGATGGTGAACCTGCGAGGCGTGAAGGAGAGCGGCAAGGCGTTCGCCCTGCCCACGTACGCCTTCATCGTCATCGTGTACGTTCTGTGCGGACTGGGGCTGTACCAATACGCCCATGGGTCGCTGGCGCTTGCCCATTCGCCGGAGGTTTTCCGCAGCGCACTGCCTGCGCTCGACCGGAACCCAACCCAGGCGGCCGATTTCAAGATGCTGGGTCTTTTCCTCATCCTGCACGCCTTCGCCTCGGGGTGTACGGCGCTCACCGGCGTGGAGGCGATCTCGAACGGCGTGACGGCGTTCAAGCACCCCGCCGCCCCGAATGCCGCGAAGACCATGGTCTGGATGGCAGTCATCCTCGGTTCGATGTTCCTCGGCCTTTCCTTCCTCGCGGTCCATGTGAACGCCCTGCCCGAAACCGTCGTCCCCACGGCGGCGAACAACGGCGGCGAAACGGTGCTGTCCCAGGTGGGCCGCGCCGTGCTGGGGCCAGGGCACTTGGCGCACATCCTGTACTACTGGCTGCAGATTGCCACCGCCCTGATTCTCGTGCTGGCGGCGAATACCAGTTTCGCCGACTTCCCCCGTCTGGGCGCGCTTCACGCGAACGATGGCTTCCTGCCGAAGCAGTTGACCAACGTGGGAGACCGCCTGGTCTTTGACCGGGGCATCATCACCCTGGGTGTGCTTGCCTGCATCCTCATCGCTCACTTTCGCGGCGACGTACACAACCTGATCCCGCTGTACGCGGTGGGAGTATTCCTGTCGTTCACGCTCTCGCAGGCCGGCATGGTGAAGCGGTGGTTCCGACTTCGGTCCCCCGGGTGGCGGTGGAAGGCCATGGTAAACGGCCTCGGCGCGATCGTGACGTTCGTCGTGCTCCTGGTGTTTGGCGTGGTCAAGTTCGCGAGCGGCGCGTGGATCGTCGTTCTCCTGATCCCCATTTTGGTGGTGATATTCTTCCGGATCCACGCCCACTACGACTCCGTTGACCGGCAGATGGTGGTCATTCCGTCCGATCTGGAGGACACCACGCCGCCACAGCACGCGGTTCTGGTGCTTGTGCCAGGCGCCACACGGAGCGCTTTGCAGGCCGTCAAGTATGCCCGGTCTGTGGCGGGAGAATGCCGGGCAATCCACGTTGAGGTCCACCCGGAAAAAACGCCGAATCTCCGGAACTTCTGGATGAAACTGGGCGGTCAGGTGCCCCTCGTTATCCTCGAGTCGCCGTTCCGGGACGTGGTAGGACCCTTGATGGCGTATCTTGACGAAGTGCAAACGGAAACGCCAAACACGCAGATCACGGTCGTCATCCCGGAATTCGCAGCAGCCAGATGGTGGCAGAACCTGCTGCACGGACACACCGGCCTCGTGTTGAAATTCGCGTTACTGCGCCGAAAGAACGTCATCGTGACGAACGTACGCTATGAACTCGAAAACGAAAGCGTCGCGTTCCGCGAAATGTTCGACATCCACGAGGACTACGCCGGGCATCTGTGATGGCTGAGGGAGTGGGGCTGACGGCTCAGCCCTGCCCCCGCAACCCTTCCTCTTCGAATGCCGTTTCTTCGTCGTTCAACACCCAGCACGTCGTATGGCCCGGGGTTCCTTGCTCCACCGACATGATCACATAGGAGTAGCCCGGGAGGGTCTGCTGGGCGAAATGGAGGTCCGTCACGGACGGGCGCGCGGGGTGATCGGGGTGGGTATGGTAGAAACCGATGATGTCGATGCCCTCTGCGCGGCACTGCGCATCGATCGCCCGCATCTCATCGCCGGTCATGAAGAAGCGGTTCTGGCTTGACCCCTCGACTTCCAGGTCTTCGCGAAGGGCCTCCAGCGCCGCGCCGCCCGACTGCTCCGCAAGCCGGAACTGGTTGGCGCCTCGAAACAGGCGCGTAACGGTCTTCTCCCCGCGCGTATAAGTACCGGCCATCACGCCAACGACCTCGTGCGGATAGCCTGCCGCCCCGTGCGCACGCATCTCGGACATCAGGTTGTTTGGAACAGTAAGCATAGGACGAATGGAAATGGGTTCCTCATTTCCTCATTTTCCCCATTTCCCGATTTACCGTCTGCATCTCCTAGATGTGCCAGCCCCCCGGCGGGACTTCGCTCTCCCAGAAGCGCTCCGAAAGGTACCGGTCGCCGCCATCACACAGAACGCAAACAACGACGCCCTCGTTCAGAGTTGAGGCGATCTGCGTGGCGGCCAGAACGCCGGCGCCCGCGGATATGCCGACCAGGAGCCCTTCCTCACGCGCAAGCCGGCGGACCATGTCGTACGCGTCCTCGGTGTTGATTTCCATTTGTGCGTCGATGACGCTTGGGTCGTATATGGCCGGCACAAGCGCCGTCTCAAGGTGTTTGAGCCCTTCCAGCCCGTGGAAGGGTGAATCAGGCTGAACGGCGTGGATCCGAACGCCCGGATTGTAAACCTTCAAGCGGCGCCCCACGCCCATCACAGTACCGGTGGTGCCTAATCCGCTGACGAAATGTGTGACGCGCCCCCCGGTCTGCCGCCAGATCTCCGGACCGGTGCCGTCATAATGCGCGCGCCAGTTCGCCGGATTCGAATACTGGTCGGCATAGAAATAGCGTTCAGGGCTTTCGGCGCTGAGGCGCCTCGCCACCCGGATAGCGCCGTCCGATGACTCGGCGGGATCGGTCAGCAGGATCTCCGCTCCGTACGCTCGCAGGATGCGCTTGCGCTCCTGATTGGCATTCGAGGGCATGCACAGCGTGACAGGATACCCCAGGGCGGCGCCGAGCATCGCGAAAGCAATCCCGGTATTGCCGCTGGTGGCGTCGAGTATCGTCTTTCCCGGGTGGAGGAGGCCCAAGCGCTCACCTTCGCGGATCATATTGAGCGCGGGGCGATCCTTCACGCTGCCGCCGGGATTGAAATACTCCGCCTTGGCGAAGATCTCGACGCCGGGATACTCCCGATCGATGGCCCGCAACCGCAGGAGCGGGGTGTTGCCGATGTGGGACAGCACGTCCGCCTGGCGAGGAGCCACCGATGTGTCATCAAGCGCTTGCATGATTGTGGGGCGCCCGCGCGGGTCCGTGGGCGTAGATATCCAGCCTACTGCAATTCCTCATACCACGCCATCTGGATGGCCTCGAGCTTGGCCTCATTGGATCCTGCGGGATCGCCGCCAAACTCGGGAAGCTCCGCAACCCAGTCGCGCAGGTCCGTGAAGCGGACCTCCAGGGGATCGGTATCGGGATGCGCTTCTATAAGCGCCAGGGCTATATCTTCGCTGTCCGTCCAGTTCAGTTTCATACGTCTCCCCATGAAGGGTTTAGGGTATAGGGTTTAGGGGTCCGCATCCTAAACCCCATACCCTAGACCCTAAACCCTTTACCGCTGCGCTTGCGCCACTTTGCTGTGCTCGGCTTCCTCGAGCGTCTTCCCGGCGAGCGCTTCCCGGATCGTCGCATCCAGGATGCGCTCGGCAAACGGCCGGGTGACCTCGTTCAGGATCTCCGCCTTTTCGCGGATCTCGCGGAAGTCGTCGCGATGGATAATCTTCTGAAGAGCGTCGATGGCTTCCTCGATGCGGTCGGTTTCGCTCTCGGTGAGCAACTGGCTCCACTGGCGCAGCTGCTTTTGCGCGTGATGCATCGTCGCCTGCGCCTCCACACGGGTATCAACCAGGATACGCGCGCGGATATCCTCCTCGGCATACTCGAACGACTCCTCGACCATGCGATCGACTTCGCCTTCGGTGAGCCCGTAGGACGGATGGACGACGACGCCCGCCTTCTGGCCGGTGCGCTTCTCCTCAGCGTAAACCTGAAGGATGCCGTTGGCATCGAGCATGAAGTTCACCATCACAAGTGGAACGCCGGCCGGAAGCGGCGGGATGCCGCGCAGCTGGAACCGTCCCAGGCTTCGGCAGTCCGCCGCCAGTTCACGTTCACCCTGCAACACGTGGAGATCCACCGCGGTCTGATTATCCACGCCGGTGGTGAACTGCTGGGCGGCGGAGGTCGGGATCGTGGAATTGCGGTGAATGATCTTCTCCACCGCGCCACCCATGGTCTCGATGCCGAGGCTCAGCGGCGTCACATCCAGAAGCAGCACGTCCTGGCTTCCGCCGGACAGGATGTCCGCCTGGACGGCGGCGCCAACGGCTACGACTTCGTCCGGGTTCAGCTCAGTGTGCGGGGTGCGCTGGAACAGATCGGCGACCATATTGCGGACCAGCGGCATGCGCGTGCTGCCGCCCACCATCACCACCTCGTCCACCTGAAAGACGTCCAGCCCGGCATCGGCGAGGGCGCGACGGCACGGCTCCAGGGTGCGCTCGACGATGGGGCGGGCCAGGTCCTCCAGCTCGGCGCGAGTCAGCCGGCGCGTCCACGTGACGGACGGTTTCAGCGGGATCTCGATGATCAGCGCTTCGGCCTGGGACAACGCTACTTTGGCCTCTTCGGCGGCGAGGCGGACCGTCTCCAGACCCTCCGGCGCGTCCTGTAGACGCACGCGGTGCTCCTCTTCGACCTCGCCGAAAATGAGGGTCGCGATCAGCCGGTCTATGTCGTCGCCTCCCAGGTGGGTGTCCCCGGCTGTGGACTTGACCTCGAAGATGCCGTTCGAAAGGTGCAGGATCGAGATATCGAACGTGCCGCCGCCGAAATCGTAGACGGCGATCGTCGCTTCCTGCCGCCGATCCAGCCCATACGCGAGGCTCGCCGCGGTCGGTTCGTTTACCAGCCGAAGCACGTCAAGGCCCGCGATTCGCCCGGCATCCTTCGTGGCCTGTCGCTGCGCGTCGTTGAAATACGCCGGCACGGTGATCACAGCCTGCGTGACCTCCTCCTTGAGCGCCGCTTCCGCGCGCATCTTGAGCTCGCGCAGGATGAAAGCGGAGACCTCGGGTGGCGTCCACTCACGGCCGCCTGCCGTGATCTTGACCACGTTGCCGCCGCCGAGTTTATAGGGCAGCGTGGCCTGCTCGGGGGATGCGTCCTCCAGCGACTTTCCCATCAGGCGCTTGACGGAATACACCGTGTTCGCGGGGTCCTCGGTCTGGTACTTGCGGGCCGCCTTTCCCACCAACGCCATATCGGCGCCGAAATGCACCACCGATGGCACCATGGGCGAGTGGTCCGGGCCTTCAATGACGGCGGGCCCGGCAGGCGTCATGATCGCCACCAGGCTGTTCGTGGTACCAAGATCAATTCCAACGATGCGACTCAATGTCTGCTCCAATCGGTTCTTATCGATGCGGTTCTTCGCTGCGCACGGGATGCCGTGTGGCGCGGCGCCTGCCTAGTGTTCCCGGGACGGAGGTTTGCCCAGAAAGGCGGCGTCCACATCCTCGTTCACCCGCTGCAGGTACCGGCGTTCACCCAGCAGCGCGGCGAGACGGTCAACAACCGCCCGGCGCCCCGCCGTATCCCCGTCGGCCAACCCGTCCCACTCCTGGCTGAGCGTTTGCAGCCGCGTCTCAGTGGCTGCATAAGCATCTCGAAATGGCTTGGCGATCGAATGGACGTGCGCGCCCAGTTCCTCGGACGCCTCGCCTTCGATGATCGCCTGGCGAAGGTCACCCAGACTCTCCATCAAGTCGAGGATTTCCTCAAAAAGGTCCTGAGGCGGCTGCGCGGCGGCCGGCGAGCCGCCCTCCATTTCAACCAGGTAACGCGCGCGGTCCCAGGGGCTTTTCAGCGTCTTGTACGCGCGGTTGATCTGCGCGCTGGCTTCGAGGCTTGTGATCCGGGCTTTGGGCTCCGCGGTCGCGAACCGATCCGGGTGATAGCGCCGGCTGAGCGCGTAAAACGACTCCTCCAAGGCGCGGGCATCGAGGTCGAGGCGCTTCGGCACGCCGAGGACGGTGTAGAAATCCGTACCGGCGGGTATGGGTTCAAGCTCTCTCATGGCAAGATGTCGGGTACGCGGTCCTAAGGGCCCGCCCGGTATTCCTCCGGCGTGCAGCATGGGCGGACCGGCACAGCCCTCACCCAATGGTGAAAGACGTTCCGCAGCCGCAGGACTTGGATGCGTTCGGGTTGTCGAACTCGAAGCCGCCGCCCATCAGGTTGCCGCTCCACGTGAGCGTCGTTCCATTGATGTAGAGGAAAGACTTCTTGTCCACGATCACCTTGACGCCATCGACGTCGAACACGAGATCGTACTTTCCGACTTTCTCATCCAGGTCCAGGAAATACGTCAGGCCGGAGCAGCCGCCTCCGCGCACACCCATCCGCAGCCCCATTTGGAGGTTGCCGGGGTGCTTGCGAGCCAGCAGCTTCTTCGCCTGGGCGTTTGCCTGCGGCGTCATTTTGATGGCATCCGGCGGCACATCCGTCGTCGGCGCGGGTTTGATTGTCAACGTATCAACCATTTTTCGCCCCCGATGGAGTTGGGGAAAAGAGGCCATGGGGAAATGAGGGCTTGCTCAAACGATTTCCCAGTTTCCTCATTTCCCCATTTCCTCGTATCCTCGTCACCTTCCCTAGGCCGCGACAGCCTCGGTGGTCTGGCCGGCCTTGGCGGCGGCCTGCTTCTGCTGGAAATCGTGAAGCGCGGCCTTGATGGCGTCCTCCGCCAGCACGGAACAGTGGATCTTCACGGGCGGAAGCGCCAACTCCTCAACGATTGTGGTGTTCTTCAGGGCCAGGGCTTCGTCCACGCTCTTGCCCTTCACCCACTCCGTGGCCAGCGACGACGAGGCGATGGCGGAGCCACATCCGAAAGTCTTGAATTTGGCGTCCTCGATGATCTGCGTGATCGGGTTGATTTTGATCTGCAGTTTCATCACGTCGCCGCACTCCGGGGCGCCGACGATGCCGGTGCCAACCGTGGGGTCATTCTTATCCATCGCGCCTACATTGCGCGGATTGCTGTAGTGATCCAGAACCTTATCGCTGTATGCCATTGTCTATCTCCTTCAGGGCTGAGGAAAGAGGGCTGAGGGCTGAGATGGGGAGCAGAGCTCTCTCAGCCCTCTGCCCAAGCCCCTCAGCCCTTGCCATCAGTGTGCTGCCCACTGGACGCTCTTCAGGTCCACGCCCTCCTGGGCGAGTTCCCACAGCGGGCTCATTTCGCGAAGGCGATTCACGGTCTCCACGACCCGCTCGCCCACGTAGTCGATTTCTTCCTGTGTGTTGAACCGGCCGATGCCGAATCGGAGGCTGCTGTGCGCCAGGTCGTCACCCACCCCCAGCGCCTTGAGCACATAAGATGGTTCGAGGCTGGCGGATGTACACGCGCTGCCGCTCGACAGGGCCACTTCGTTCAGGCCCATCAACAGGCTTTCGCCTTCCACATAGGCGAACGACAGGTTCAGGTTGCCAGGGAGGCGCTTGTTCGGATGCCCATTCAGGTAGACGTCGTGAAGGTTCGACTGAATGTAAGAACGAAGACGTTCGCGCAGAGTCTGGCTGTGCTCGCGATCCTGCTCCATCTCGGCGCCCGCAAGCTCCATCGCCTTCCCGAACCCGGCGATACCGGCAACGTTCAGCGTTCCGCTGCGGAAACCCCGTTCGTGACCGCCGCCGTCCATCTGGGCGGTGAGGCGCACACGCGGACCCTTGCGCCGTACGTAAAGGGCTCCCACGCCCTTGGGACCGTAAATCTTGTGCGCGGTGAGGCTCGCAAGATCGATGTTGTCATCGTTTACGTTGAACGGGATCTTGCCCGCTCCCTGCACCGCGTCCGTATGAAAAAGCACACCGCGGGCTTTACACACGGCGCCGATTTCGCGGACCGGCTGAACGGTTCCGATCTCGTTGTTGGCCAGCATGATCGAGCAGAGGATCGTCTGATCCGTGATGGCTTCCGCAACCTGCTCCGGACGGACCAGGCCGGTCTCATCCACTTCGAGATAGGTCACATTGAAGCCCTGGTGCTCCAGGTGCTTGGCTGTGTCCAGAACGGCCTTATGTTCCGTCGTCTGGGTGATGATGTGGTTGCCCTTGTCGCGGTACATGTCGGCAACGCCCTTGATGGCCAGGTTATCGCCTTCGGTGGCGCCACTGGTAAACACGATCTCCTTGGGATCGGCGCCGATAATCGCGGCGATTCGTTCGCGGGCCTTGTCAACGGCAGCCTCCGCGTCCCATCCGAACGAATGATTGCGGCTGGCGGCATTCCCGTAAATCTCCGAGAAATACGGCAGCATCTCTTCCACTACCCGCGGGTCAACCCGCGTGGTCGCATTGTTATCCAGATAAATCGGCAGTTTCACCATCGTCATCTCCTGAGAGCCTCGTGGCACCCGGCGCCACGCCTCACCCGACACCCGTCATTTGAGCCTGAAAGGTCCCTATCGGCGCCACCTGATGCGTGTCCATGGTGGACAACACCAGGTCGTGCAACGTTGTTTCGCGCAGCACGTCCGCCATCCGCTTCTGGACGATGCCCAGAGGGCTTCGGATCGTACACGTGTCAAATTGAGTACACTGGTCCCGACCCTCCCGAAAGCATTGGACGAGAGCCGGGCGGCCATCCACAGCATCCATCACGTCGGTTACAGCGATGTCGGCCGGCTTCCGGGCCAGCCTGTAACCCCCGGTCGGCCCGGACGTCGACACAACGAGATGCCGGCGGGCCAACTGCTGCAGGATCTTCGCCAGCAGCTCCGGCGGGATCCGGTAGCGCTCCGCCAGGATCTTCGTGTTGATTGCACGGCCTTCGGGCTCAGCCGCGAGGCCGCACAATGCAATCAGGGCATAGTCTGTTTTCTTGGTCAGGCTGAACATATAACCCTCTGGCGGTTCGGATAAGTCCGACCGTTTTAGTCCTACTTAAATACATTGTACTGCGCGATGACAAGGTTGTCAACCGCCGGCTAGAGGTTGGGGGTTGCGGTGCATGGGGGTGGGAATTGCGTGTCTGCCCCCACCCCTTAACCCCGGGCCCCCAACCCCTACTATAATGAGGTCAACCATGGACCCAAACGAAGAGACACACGGCGCTCCGCCGGACGTTCCCGCGGAGGTATACCGGACACTGGACAGCCTGGAGGACCTGGCGGATTTCGCGCGGCAGCGATTCGGCCACGCTCTCAGCATCCCGCTGGATGAGTTCCACAGCCTCGTGGACCGCCTAAGGGCCAATCTGCCGGTGAACATCACCAAGGCCGAACACCTCGCCCTGCGCGCCCAGGAGACACTCGAGGAAGCGCGCGCCAAGTCGGCAACGACTGCCTCCGACGCTCAGCGCGAAATGGAACGGATCGCCGAGGACGCACAGAAACAGGCGGCGGCCCTGATCGCCGAAAGCCCCGAGGTCCGCTTCGCCAACGCCCAGAGCCGCGACATCATCGCGCAGGCGCAGCAGGCGGCCCTGAACGTCCGCCAGGACGTGGACGCGTACGCCCGCGAGACCATGGAACGCCTCGAGGAGTACGTGGCCAGACTGCAGAACCAGGTCCGCAGCGGCATCGTGGCGTTGGAGCGCGACAAGGCCAAGTAAATCCGGCTTCCCGCCGCATAGGCACTTCAAGCACGGCGATCTTCAGGCCATGACGGTCGGATGAAGGTTCTTCCCTGCCCGCGACTCCAACACCTTGAGACGCTGCCGCGCGTGCGCCTCACCCCATCTTCGCCGCGCAACCAACACCGGAGGTGTGAAGGATGTCTGTTCCCAGTGTATTCGTGATGTCAGCCATATCCGCAGCGCTCTTCGTCTCGCCCTCCGTCCGGGCGCAACCATCCACCGGCGTCGATGCGGCTTCATTGGTTCGATCGGCGGATTTCGTGGGAGTTGTTCTGGCGCAGGTTACGACCACGGACCTCGTCGCCGGCGAGCAAGGGGTTCAGCTCTACCGGGTGGACCCGATCAAGGGCCGCATCCCGAAGACGAACGGAACGCCGCCTTATCCGTGGGTGTCCGGCAAATCTACCAGGAACCCTTCCCGCCCCACCCAGTACGTTGCGAAGGGATACTACCTTGTCTTCCTACAGCGAGGAAGCGAACTCACCGGTAATCGCTGGCCCACGCTGGCTTGTTACCGTATCGAGTACCGCCCGGACGCCTCCGGCAGGATCGTCGGCCGGTTGGCCGGGCTTCCCCAACCTGCGGCGAACGCCGACCTCGCGACAGTGCGCGGTCTGCTGAAGCTCGTTATCGCGGGCGGACCGAGTGCCGCTGCCGCCGCAGTGAAGCTGAACGCGACCCTGGAATCCGCCGCGCTCGCTTCCCATCAGGAGCCCAAGACGCACGAGGAGCAGATAGCCCTCGCGAAGCCGTTGGCGGCATCCATCCGCGTCGGCACCCTGCGCAGCGACGTCGAGAAGGTGTTTCTCCAACAGGACGGCGGGTTATCCGGGCCGCGGGAGACGCGGTATTACATGGGATACGAGGTTATGGTCGCCGTGCCGTACGACCAGACCGGTGGCAACTGGAAGCCCACCAACCGGGTTACCGGGCCGCTGCGGGTTTACCGCAGCGGCATGGCATTTGATTGAGTGGAGGTGTACGGGGCTACCTGTATTCGGGCAGCATGCCGTTGACCACGGCGCGCCGGTAGGCGAGGGTCGCGTTGGTATCCCGCCCGGTCTGCCCCATCGTTCCGTCCTGCCACATGTACGGCTGGTTGGGGTAGTCGATGCCCATGGTTTCCCGCAGCTTAACAGCCCGGGCATGTGTGTCCGCAAACAGGGCGTTCATCCGCCCCATGTGGACATTGAAGGCGCCGAGGGTCGGCTTCTTATCGTAGTAGTACGGCCCGGACGGCGGGCCCAGGGCCCACTCCCCCAGATCGCCCCAGGAACCGCGAGACTCGATGATGAAGAGCGTGTTCGTCGGGTCCTTGATTTTCTGCAGCTTGCATGGCACGGCGGTGCCCCAGGTGAACTCGTGGAACACGGCGCCGTTGTAGGCGTACGAGCGGGGCCATTTGCCCGACGCATCCGGGAAGAACCGGCCCGGGTTTGACGGACATTGCAGCACTTCGGTGCTCTTCAGGAACGGCGCGATCGCGCTCTTCCAGTTATACGGCGATGCGTCGAGGCTGCCGCCGGTCCAGCCGGGATACGGGAACCGGTTCAGCGGGTAGCATTCGTCGTAGTCCTGCAGGTAGGAGTAGACGGCCACCCCGATCTGCTTCATGTTGCTCATGCAGGCCGTGGCGGTGGCACGCTCACGGGCCTTCGCAAAAACGGGAAAGAGAATTGCGGCCAGGATGGCGATGATGGCGATAACGACGAGCAGTTCGATCAATGTGAATCCGCGCGGACGTTTGTCCTTCATGATTTCTTGCACCCCCAATGAATGCTGTCGGTAACTGCACTGGTACGATCCGCCGGAACGGATGGTGCGCACGATGGTATGAACTATACCATAAGTATACCACTTGCCGGTTGCAGGGCGCCACATCGATCGATTCTAGGCGGACGGCCCGCCAGGCTCCGCATATTCTAAATCACCGCTCCCGGCGCATCTCGCACGGCAGGATGCGCAATTGGTCCCGGTATTTGGCTACGGTCCGGCGGGCGATCTTCACGCCGCGGCGCTCCAGTTCCTCGGCCACCTGGCCATCCTTCAGAGGGTTCTTCTTGTCCTCATGGCCGATGATGGTCGCCACCATATCGCGGACGGGCGCGGCGTCATCGAAGAACGCCTCAAACGTAACCGTCTCGCCGCTGGGCAACTGGATCAGCTTTCCCGCGGTCGCCCGGCACACCGTTGATTCGTGGATGCCGAGGACTTCCGCAACCTGTTTCTGCGTGTAGGGCTTCACAAAGCGGAGACCGTTCAGGACCATCGCGCGCTGATAGTGGACCACGTGGTCCGCGATGCGATGGAGCGTCTGCGCCCGCAGGTCAACCGCATAGGCGATGAGCCTGGCGCGGTCCACGAAATCTGCAACGTGCTTTTCCTGCGTGCCCAGAGACACTCCGCGCGCTCGCCGAATCCGCTGATACAGCGTTTCGTAGTACGGATCGAGTCCGAGGCGCACGTTGGTCAGGCCCGGACAGTCCACCCAGAGTTCGTCCCCGTTCGCCCGGACCACAACGTCCGGCTTCTCCAGCGGTTTTTTTCGGGGCGCGAGACGCTCGAACTCCGGCCTGTAGTCCTCCGCCGGGTACGGGCGCGTGTTTTCGCATATCCACGTCATCGCCGCGCGCACGTCATCCTCGCCCGACCCCGAAAGACGCGCCAGTTGCGCCACGTCCTTCCGCGCCAGCAGCATCCATGCGTCTTCATCCAGAAGGCGGAGCGCCAATTCCGGGGGATCGTCGGCGCGCATGGTTTGCAGGCGGAGGCACTCGCGGACGTCGCGGGCGGCGATGCCCGCCGGATCGAGGGACTGCACCCGGGCGAGGTGCTCCTCAAACTCCGGCACCGAGAGCGCGTGGCGGTCCGCCGCATCGAGGATGTCGTCACGGAAGTAGCCGTCGTCATCGAGGCCTTCGATAATGTCCAGGCCCACGGGCCAGTATCGCGGGCAGAACTGAGTTCGGAACTGCGACGTCAGGTGGTCCGTAAGGCTCGGAAGGTCCGCAAGCGTGCGATACGGGTCATACTCTTCGTCCATATCGACGGCGACACTTGGCTCCCAGTCGTCGTCGAGGCCGTCGGCTTCATCGGCTTCGGGCTCGGCTTCCTCCATCAGGAGCGCGGGGTTTTCCTGGAACTCGACTCGAAGGAAGGTCTCCAGCTCCAGCGCAGGCATCTGCAGCACCTTGCCGGCGAATATCTGCTCCGGAACGATGCGCGGCGTTTGCCGCATCTCGGTGCGCTGTGAGAACTCAAAATCCATACGATGCCTGTGTCAGAGAGTGCTCCGCGGCCTCACGTCCGAGGGTTGCGCGGGCGTGCCTTTGCGAATAGTATAACGCCTTAGGCTGCCCTCAGCCGACGCAGGTCCTCCACGCAGACGTCCAGTATGCGCGCCGCCTGTTCCTCATCGCCATCCGTTTCCTTGAGGACGGCCGCCAGGTGGTCGAGTTGGACCTGGCGCATCGTCCGGAAGCGTCCTGAAGGGCCGGTCGGCATGCCGATCGGCTCGTCGGGGAGCAGCAGGTCCTGCGCCTGAATGGTCTCGCCCATGCAGAGGATGACGGCGCGGTTCACGGCGTTCTCGAGTTCACGGATGTTGCCGGGCCATGGGTATTCCCGCATGGCTTTCAACGCGGTGTCGCTGAAGCCGGTGATATTGCGGCCGGCCTCGGCATTCGCGCGGTCCAGGAAGAAAGAGGCGTACTCCTCCATATCGTCACCACGCTCGCGCAGCGGCGGGAGGCTGATCGTCAGCACATTCAATCGATAGAGGAGATCGCTGCGGAACGCGCCTTCTTCAACGGCCTTGCCGAGGTCTTTGTTCGTTGCCGCCACGATGCGCACGTCGGAGCGTATCGTTTCGGCCCCGCCAAGGCGCTCGAATTCTTTTTCCTGCAGCACGCGCAGCAGTTTTATCTGCGTGGGCAGGCTGATGTCGCCGATTTCGTCCAGCAGAAGCGTTCCGCCGTTGGCCATCTCGAATCGGCCGATGCGCCGGTTGAGCGCGTTGGTGAAGGAGCCCTTCTCGTGGCCGAACAACTCGCTCTCCAGCAGCGTTTCGGGCAGCGCCGCGCAGGAGACCTTGATGAACGGCCCGTCCGCGCGCGGGGAAGCGTAGTGGATCGTGCGCGCCAGGTACTCCTTGCCCGTGCCCGTTTCACCAAGAATCAGGACGCTGGCGTTGCTGGGAGCGGCCCGGGCCGCCATCACGTACGCCTCCTGAACCGTCTTGCTGGAGCCGATCCGGTTGTCGAAATTGAAGCGCGTTTTGAGCTGCTGCCGAAGGTACTTATTGTCATCGAGGACGCGCGTGTGCTCCAGGGCAGCTTCCACGATGCGCTGGATCTCATCGATTTCAAACGGTTTCTGGACGAACGAATACGCGCCCATGCGGACCGCTTCCACGGCGAGCTTCAGGCTGGCATAGCCTGTGATCACGATAACGGGAGTTTCCGGCCGCGCGCTCTTGACCTTCCCCAGAAGGTCGATGCCCTTCATCCGCGGCATCGAGACGTCTGTGATGACCAGGTCCGGCTCTTCGGCCTGGGCCAGTTCCCAGCCCATTGCGCCGTCGGACGCCTCCACGACCTGATAGCCGAGCCCGTCCAGCAGGTCCACCAGCATGGACCGGAGCGCGGCTTCATCTTCAACTACGAGAATTTTGCGCATTATCTCAGGTGTCCGGGCTTCGGGTTTCCGGTGGGGCAGGCGTCTCTGCCAGCCGTGAATTCAATCCAAACCATCGCGGGCGCCTCAGCCCTCGGCCCCCAGCTATTCGTCGGTTCGAGCGGCGGGGAAGCACAGGGTAAACGTGCTGCCGGCGCCGGGTTGGGAATCGACGGTGATGTGTCCGCCGTGCTGGCCGACGATTCCGTAGGCTACGCTCAGGCCCAGGCCCGTGCCGAGCGTCCCTTTCGTGCTGAAAAACGGATCGAAAATGCGGCTCTGGACCTCTTCGGCAATCCCGACGCCGTTATCCGTCACCGAAACGAAGACCGAGCTCTCGCGCTCAAACGTCCGAATGGTAATGCTCCCGCCGTCCGGCATGGCGTCGACGGCGTTGAACAGGATGTTCGTGAGCACTTCCCGGAGTTTCACCGGGTGGCCTTCGATCAACGAGACCGGCTCCAGTTCGACCTCCACGTTCAGCGGCGTCCCGAACACCCGCGTCTCGTTCTCCCATTTGGGACGCGCCATCGCGATGGTGTCCTGCACCACCACGTTGAGGTTCACCGGCTCGAAGGGGCGATGAGGCTGGGTTCGCGTAAACTCCAGGATGCGCTCCACCGTTTCGGCGCCGTCCCGGGCCGCTTGCTCAATGTAGGATAGGCGCTTTCGCTGTTTGGGCTCATCGATGTCACGCAGCATCAACTGTGCGTGGCCCAGGATGCCTCCGAGGAGGTTGCTGAAGTCGTGAGCCACCCCGGCGCTGAGTTCGCCGAGCGCCTTCAGTTTTTCAGCCTGGACCATCCGCTCCTGGGTATGTTTGAGACGCTCGTACGCCGAAACGGAGTCGTTGTAAAGACGGGCATTCTGGATGGCGACGGCAGCCTGCCCGGCCAGAAACAGCAGGAGTTCCTGGCCGTGGGCCGTGAAACGATGGCTGCCCTGCGTATTTGTGGCGCTGAGGACGCCCAGCAGGTCCTCGCCGGTGCGGATGGGAACGCAAACGCCGGACCGAACGGCTTCGCGGCGCAGGAGGTGCATCGGTCCGTCGGTGCCGGAGTCATTCAACAACATCGGCTCGCCGGTGCCGGCGACGTATCCGGCGATCCCCTCGTCCGCCGGGACCTGAACGCCCTCAAGATCGTCACCCGACCAACCGGCAGCGGCGGCGATGGTGAAATTGCGGCCATCGTCGTCCAGGAGCATGATGCTCGCGCGGTCCGCCTGCACCAGTGCCCGGGCGGTCTGTACAACCTTGCGGAGAAGGACTTGGGAATCCAGGGTGGATGTGAGGGACTTGCCCACCTCGATGAGGGCCAGCAACTCGCGGTTCCGTTGTTCGAGATCAGGTGTTGGCATGGAGAGAGAGAACACTGGGCGGCCCAACGATTGAGATGCCATCGGTGGCAAAGGCCGCCCAATCGTGCGAGTCATAGGTCATCACGCTCGATACGCCATCGCAAAGCGCGGTGGCCGCGTGACGCGCATCATGAGCCCGTCGAACAGTCAACCCGTGCTCGGACGACAGCTGAAGCATCAGACTGGCCGCGCGGGAGCCATCACCGATTACGCTGAGGTTGGACGAAGGTTCCACAAGCCGTGAAATTGCCGCGGCGGCATCCTGTGGTGAATGCGGTGGCAAGGCACCCGCCCAAGTGAGAGCGGCGTAGACTTCGCTGAGAATGCTCGTCGTTGTGCAGCCCTGGATCTCGCCCCTCCGTGCGGCCTCGACGAGAGGCATGGCCTCGCTGTGGCGTGCGTCACCTTCCAGGAGTGCGGCAATCAACAACCCAGCATCGAAGAGCGTCGTATCACTGACCATAGACTGCGTCTTTCCAGCCAGCCGGAACGCTGCCGCCAAGAGTGATCAGGGGGCGCAGTTCTGTTTCAGGCAGGATGTCAACCGACCTGCCGTTCTCGAACACAACCTTGAGCGGAACGTGCTGCTCCAGCACCTCACGCAACAGGTCCTCGGCAGATCGCCCCTTCAGGTCAATCGAATCCAGTGTTCGTTCCGCTGTCGCCACTTGATGGTATCGCTTTCTCACTTTCCGCTCCACCTGTCAATCATATCATCCATCGCGCAAGATGTCATACTATGTAACCTTGGCGCGCGCTCAATGGTAAGGAAAGAGTCAGAACACGCGTGGCGCCCGGGGCGCGCCGGAAAGAGAGTAATATGGACCTGACGTCCAAAGCGGCACCACTCCTTCAATCACTCGTCGGCCAAAGAGTCACGATTTATACCAGCGGAGGCGCCCAGGACTCCAGCGACACCGGCATGCTGGACAGCTACGACGCCGATTTCGTACGCCTTCGCACGGACAAGGGCACGTATTTTTACTTCGGCATCGCGCGCATCCGTCTCATCAAGCCGGCTTAGGACGTTGCGGCGCCTCAATCACCCTGCCATCCTTCGCCGGCAGATCCACCGTGACCGCGCGGCCATCCCCCAGGCGGATCACGGCGGCTTTGGGCTCGTCTCCGTTATTCACGGCGATGATGATGGGCGGCCCGTCTGGGCGTCCGAACACCGCCGTGTGAACCCCTGCCGTCTCGCTGCGGCACGGGATATCCGCGCCTAGCCATTGAACGATCGCCAGCGCCAATTGCGGCGTGGCATCGCAGCCCATCACGGTCACACTACCATCACCAACCTTCCTCTGGAATCCGATGGTGTAGGCTCGGCCAGTCTCGGCCACCAGCTGCAACTTCTCCTCTTCGCCACCGAGGAGCGCGGGCGGCCGCTGTAAGGCGACGAGGGGGGTCGCATCCTCCACATCCCACTCCCACAGCGCGCCGGTGATCTTGGCCTTCTGGTCTCCAAGCGTCAGGTCGGCCACCTTGCCCATCCATGTGGCCCCGGCTGGCTGCCCGATGCCGAGGGGGTCGTAAGGGTTCCCGAACTCGTCCTCGCGTGGGTAATTCTTGAAGCACACGAGGTGGCGGCCGGGAGCGCCCAGCACCCATTCCCGCAGCGCTTCGCCGTGCGCCCGCGGCAGCCAGTGGTGGCCGGAGTAGAAGCAGACGTCGCCGCTGGAGCCGTCAGGCTGCGGGCCGTCGAGGTCGAAAAACCGGTAGTTGAGATCGGCGTCGTATAGCGCGTTCAAGGCGGGATCGTTTTCGGCGGGTTTGCCGTCCACATAGTGCGCGGTGCTGAAGGCAACCCGGAGATTCGTCGCCGGCTCCGGGAGTGAATCGAAACCGTATTGCTTCACGACATCAATCACCGACTTGAACGCGTCGAACAGCGCGTGCCGCTTGCCCCCCAGCGCGTTGATGGGGCTGTCCTGCCAGTTGTCGCGCTCGGCGATCATATACCAGTTCCAGCCCTTGGCGCCCGCCGCCAGCGCCGAGAGCGCGGCCAGGCGGTAGTTTCGCCCCGTGAGCGCGCCGGCATAGTGATGATGACCGTGCCAGCAGCCGCTCTCGAATTCCGCGATGTACGGGAGGTGGCTGATCGCGGCGTTGGTGCGCACCTTTTCCATAAAGCGCCGGTGCTCGCTCGGCTCCGCCCGGAACTCGTTGGCGGGATAGGTGTCCAGCCCGATGAAGTCGCCCGCGGAGTGCATGCTTCGCCAGTGGTGCTCGCCCACGCCGGGGAACATGTTGATGAGCATCGGCACTTCAACGCCCAGCGATTTGTACGTGTCCGAGGCCCAGTGCGCGTACTCCTCGATGTAATCCCATTTCCACGCGATGAGGTCCAGCCAGCGGCGGCGCCACTTCGGATTCTCCCCCATCGGGCTGCACCACGCTCGCGCCTTCTCAAGTGACCGGTAATCGGTACCCCACGCTTCGTTCAAGGCGTCCACGGCACCGTAGCGCTTCGCCAGCCATTCCTGGAAGATGCCCGGCTCGCCGGCCAGGCCCAGCTGGGTTTCGTAATGAGGGATGGTCGGATCGATCTCGTTGTCCGCCTGCCAGACGATGATCGGCCCGCCCTTTGTCGCCTGAAACGGCGCGGCGGCTTCGGTGACGGCGGCCATGTATTCGCGCGCCATCTCCTGGAACCTTGGGTGCAGGCGGTGGTATGGCACGGCGCGGTCCGCGATGCCCATATTCCGCGTCTCGGCGTAGATATATGGCCCCGGGCGGAACAGGACCCAAAGGTCCATCTCGGCGCAGAGTTCGAGGAAGCCGACCATATCGCGTTGCGGCGCGGTCCTGCCCGTGAAATCGTAGTCGCCCGGGCGGCGTTCGGCGTCGCCCCACTGGACGTACGTGGCGATGCCTGCCAGCCCCATGTCTTTCACCGACTGGAGGACTGGGCGCCAGTTCTCGCGGAATATGCGCCAGAAGTGTACCTCGCCGCTGAAAAGCGGGATGCGCCGGTCACCGACATATATGGCATTGTCATGCAGGGTCACTTGGGACATGTCTGCGTCCTCTTCACCACAAGGTCACAAAGGCACAAAGCTGAAGGTCTGGCTTTGTGACTTTGTGGGCTAGTCCGGCCTCGGGTTCGGGATGAGTTTTTCGCGGGCGGCGGCGGCCCCTTCGAAATAGCGCTGCACCTCGCCATCGTCTTCCAGCGCCGCGAGCGCCTGGTCGAGGGCTTCCCTGCAGACGATCAGGGCATCCCGTGTATGGGCGCGATTGGTGGAAAAGATGTCCCGCCAAAGCACGGCGGGGCTTGCCGCCAGCCTGGTCATGTCCCGCAGGCCGCCGCCAACCAGCGCTCCGAACCGCTCGTCTCCATCCGCAAGCTCCCCCACCGCCCTGGAGATGGCGGCCGCGGCGAGGTGCGGCATATGGCTGACGGCGGCGGCGATGCGGTCGTGGTCGCCGAGCGGTATATCCGTCGGCCGCGCGCCCAACGCGGCGGCCAGCCCGCGCAGCCGTTCCAGAGCGTCGAGGCTCGTGTTATCTGTCGGAGTGAAGACCCACGTTGCCGCCCGGAACAAGCCGAGGCGCGCGGCCTCGATGCCGCCTTCGTGCGATCCGGCCATCGGGTGGCCGCCGACGAACCGCTCGCCCAGGCAGCCTTCGCCGGCGGCCACGATCTCGGATTTGGTTGAGCCCAGGTCGGTAACCACCGCATTGGAAGCCGCGTGCAGCGCTATTTGCGGCATCGTTTCGATGATGGTACGCACCGGGGTCGCAAGGACGACCAGGTCAGCGTCCCGTATACCTTCCAGCGCCGGCCACGCCTCGTCGCATGCGCCGCGTTCGACCGCAAGGGCACACGTCTCCGCCCTGCGGGCGATTCCGATCACCCGCCTCGCGAGCTCGCCCTGCTTGAGGTCGAGCCCAAGCGAACCGCCCAGCAGCCCCATTCCGACGATGGCAACAGTGTCGAACACGCACACAGGATAGGAAAAAACGGTGCCTTCACACTGCGAAACCGGTACTTTGGGACCACGCCCGTTTCCCCTCGGCCTGCGATAATGGCATTACATTGCTTTGAAAGGAGCAGACGGATGGAAAAGGCTTTGAGATATGTGGCGTCAGCCCTGGGATTGGGGCTGACCGCAATGGTCGCGGTCATCGCGGTCGGCGAGGGCGCGCCCAACCCGTTCACGCAGCCCCTGCCCGTTCAGTTGGATTTCGCCGCCCTGGGGATCGCACTGGCCGGGACCCTGATCGCGCTCAAGTGGGAAGGCATCGGGGGCGCCATGATGGTCGCGGGAACGCTCGCTTTCGACGGCGTTGAGTGGGTTGTGAACCACAGGCACTTCCCCTTCATGCTTGTGTTCGCACTGGTGGGGGTGCTGCACTTGCTGGCTGCGTCGGCGCAGGCGCTGCGCAATCGGCCACGAGCGCGGAACGCCGGATAATGGCTCGGCGGACGCCGCGCAAAGCACCGTATTTCTGGAAAGGTAGCTTTCAGGTTGCGGTTATTACTACGAAAGTCGCACAACGATTTTTGGAGTGATGGAACGGAAGACTCGGAACGTCATCGGAGATATCGATTGAGCGCGACCTTGCCCCGTCCGTCGCACGCGAGAGTCATCGCGAAGGTTCAGTCCGCAGGCGACGAGTTGATTGAGGCCGTGACGCGGAATTATCCCCCTCCCGTTTTTTGCCGAGCCGGATCTATTCGATGTAACGATCAGCCGGTCTACATCACCTCCCTGGACGAAGCGGCCATCCGCTGATTCAGCGTCGCTAACCGGATGGAGAAGCGCGTCCTGCGGGAATCCGAGCGCTATCTGGCTGAGATTTCGGCCAAACGGCAGGGTCCTCGCGTGTCTTGCACGAGGTCGGCCGGCTCGGACGCGACAGAGGCCGGCCCACGGGGGCCGGCCTCTTCAGTTGCCGGTTACCGCGTCAGATCCGTATCCACGGATGTGCTCGCGATGAGCGTGTCGCCCGGTTTGATCTTCACGGATTTCCCATGGACGAAATATCCGCCCACGAGGCCGATCGGGCCGGCCACCATGGCGCCGCCTACGGTAGCCCCCGCCGCCTCTCCACTCTTCTTTCCGCCAAGGACCTTGCCCTGGCTGGCTGCTTCCAGCGTCAGCGGCTGTCCGAATGTAGTCGTCACGGGATTCAGCCCCAGGTACAGTTTCGCGTTAACCCCGTAATGCTTCCGCCCGACGACCTTCGTCACCAGGCCCGTCACCGGCGTGCCCGCGTTCAATACGGACACTCCGTTTGAATTCACCACATCGCGCACGTGCAGGCGCACCGCTGCGCCCTCCTTCACGTGCCGCGAGTCCAACGCCTGGTCGAAGACCAGGACGACCTGTGTACCCTTAGGCACCGTCACCGTTTCGGCGCGCGCCGCTGCTCCCAGTGCCGCCCAGGCAACGCATCCGAGGGCCAGGGCCCTCATCGCCGATTTCATAAGCAACCTCCTTTCAGTAGGGTTGTTACCGTTTCTCTACCCGCGGGTTGAGGTTGCGAAAACGTCGGCGCACCCGCCATACGCCAAATCCCGGGGCTTCCTCAGCCCATCGGCCATCGAGGGTGTTAGCCCGAAACCCACGTTGTAACACCCCCTGTCGGGGTAGGGATGAAACAGACCCCGTGCGGAAGAGCGCGGGTGAGGAGGTTGCACATGCCGCGTCCGATATGGAAGGGAAGCATCAGTTTCGGTCTCGTCAACATCCCAGTCGCCCTCTACTCCGCGGAGAAGAAGGAGGAGCTCGCCTTCACTCTGCTGGATCGGCGGGACAACTCGCCGGTGCGGTACAAGCGGGTGAACGAAAACACCGGCGCGGAGGTCGCGTGGGAAGACATCGTGAAGGGCTACGAGTACGAGCCCGGCAAACGCGTGGTGTTGACCGAAGCGGACCTCAAAGAGGCGAACCCCGAGGCTGCCTCCAAGGTCGAGATCGTGGACTTTGTGGACGCCGCCGAGGTGGACCCGATCTACTTCGAGAAGCCATATTACCTCGGTCCATCCGGCAAGCTCGGCGACAAAGGCTACGTGCTCCTTCGCGAAACGCTGGAGCGCAGCGGAAAGATGGCGATCGGCAAGGTGGTCATCCGAACGAAGCAGAGGCTGTGCGCGGTGACGCCTGAAGGCCCTCTGCTTCAGCTCACCACGATGCGGTTTGCGGACGAGGTACGCGACCCGGCAGGTATCGGCGCGCCGAACAAGACGCCGAAGGAGTTAGGCATATCCCCTAAAGAAATCGAAATGGCGGAACGACTTGTGGAGGGCATGTCCGAGCCGTTTCGGCCGGAGAGATACAAGGACGACTATCGCGGGGATGTCATGGCGCTGATCCAGGCCAGGATCGCCGACGGACAGGCCCTCCGGACCAAGGGAGAGCCCGACAACACGGCCCCCGGAAAACGCGGCAAGGTAATCGACCTGATGCCTCTCCTGATGAAGAGTCTCGAAGCGGCTCGCGAGAAGGGAAAGCCCGCCCGCAAGGCCGGGCCGAAGGCCAAGGCGAAGTCCGCCCCGAAGGGTTCCAGGCCGCGTGGCTCTTGAACAGTACAAACGGAAGCGGGATTTCAGCAAGACCCCGGAGCCGGTCGGTGAGGTGGCAGCGGCTCCCGGGGACCTATCGTTCGTCGTCCAGAAGCACGATGCCTCGCGCCTGCATTACGATTTCAGGCTGGAGATGGACGGAGTGTTGAAGAGTTGGGCCGTTCCGAAAGGGCCCAGCTACGACCCGAAGGACCGCCGCCTCGCCGTGCACGTGGAGGATCACCCCGTTTCATACGGTTCTTTCGAAGGCACCATCCCCGAGGGCGAATACGGGGGCGGGACGGTGATGCTCTGGGATCGCGGATCGTGGTCCCCCATCGGCGACCCCGAGGAGGGCTACAGCAAGGGAGACTTGAAATTCATCCTTCACGGCGCCCGACTCAAAGGCGCCTGGGTGCTGGTGCGGATGGGCAAGCGTTCCGGCGATAAAGACAACTGGCTGCTCATCAAGGAGAAGGACGAGTTCGCGGACCCGGGCCACGCTGACAAAGCGCTCAAAGAGGGGACAGTGAGCGTTGACTCTGGCCGGTCGATAGACGAGATCGCGGCGGGTAAGCCTCCCGCCGACGGGAAAGCGGAGCCTCGCACTTTCAAGCCGGAGCTTGCGACCCTCTCGGAACGGGCCCCAGAAGGAGACGTCTGGCTGCACGAGATCAAGTACGACGGTTACCGCGCCCTGGGTATCGTCCGGGATGGCAGCGTGAAGATTCTGACTCGGAACGGCAACGATTGGACCACCCGCTTCCCGACCGTGGCGAAAGCGCTGGCGAAACTGCCTGTGGGTTCCGCGTGGCTGGACGGCGAAATCGTGGTGCTGGATGAGCATGGCGTCAGCAGCTTCCAGGCGCTCCAGAACGCGCTGAAGACCGGCCAAGTTGGCGATATGACTTACTATGCTTTTGATTTGTTGCGGCAAGATGGCGAAGACCTGGCTCCCCGGCCTCTGCTGGACCGCAAGGCGGCGCTGAAGGGCCTGCTGGAAACGGCTGGCAGCGATATTCTGCGGTACAGCGAACACGTTCGGGGTGACGGCGCGGAATTCCATTCCCTGGCGTGCCGCCACGGTCTGGAGGGCATCGTGTCCAAGCGGGCCGACAGCGCTTACCATCCCGGCCGTGGCCTTGACTGGCTGAAGGTGAAATGCCGCCTCGTTCAGGAGTTTGTCGTTGGTGGCTACACGGAGCCCGAGGGGAGCCGAAGCCATTTTGGCGCGCTGCTCGTCGGGACGTATGGCGGCGACGGCTGCCTGGTCTACGCCGGGAAGGTAGGCACCGGTTTCGATGAGCGCACGCTCGCTGACGTCGCCTCGCGCCTCGGAAAACTGGAGGCCGGCGAATCGCCGTTCTGTGCGGCGATCCCGCGCTCCGTCCAAAGAGGCGCGCGGTGGGTGAAGCCGCAGATGGTCGTGGAGGCGGAGTTCGCCAACTGGACGGGCGATGGTCTCGTGCGTCAGGCGTCGTTCCAGGGCGTCCGCGAAGACAAGCCTGCCAGGGAGGTCGTTCGCGAGGCGCCTTTGGCCGTTCCGGGAGTGAAAGGCGGGCCGAAGGTGAATAAGAAGGCCGCGACACCCTTGTATGCCGGTATTGAGCTCACGCACCCGGACCGCATTGTCTATCCGGACATCCAGTTGACGAAAGCGGAACTGGCGGCCTATTTCGAGGCTGCGGCGCCCTGGATCCTTCCCCATCTTGCCGGGCGGCCGCTCACCCTCGTCCGCTGCCCGGAAGGCGCATCGGGTAAGTGCTTCTACCAGAAGAATGCCGGCGCCAACCCTCCCGAGCACGTAGATCTGGTGTCGGTGACCACGGACGACGGGCCGGCCCAGTATACGGCGATCTCGCGGATCGAGGGCCTGCTCCAACTCGTCCAGTTGGGCGTGCTGGAATTCCACACGTGGGGTGCGACGATGCCGCGTCTGGACCGGCCGGACCGAATCGTCTTCGACCTGGATCCGGATGAGGGCCTCGACCCCCAGAAGGTCGTGGAGGCCGCCAGGGCAGTCCGCGACCGCCTTTCGAATATCGGGTTGCTGAGCTTCGTCAAGACCACGGGGGGCAAGGGGCTCCACGTGGTGGTCCCGTTCTCACGCCGGCACACCTGGGAAGATGCGAAATCCTTCAGCAAAGCCATTGCGGAGAGCATGGTCCGGGAAGCCCCCGACCGATATACCTCCAACCTCCGCAAGGCGGAACGTACCGGCCGCGTCTTTATCGATTATCTGAGGAACGCCGAGGGGGCCACAGCGGTCGCCGCCTACTCCACGAGGGCACGCGCCGGTGCACCGGTCTCCGTGCCGATCGGTTGGGAAGAACTGGACGCGAGCCTGCTCGTCGAACCGTTCACAGTCCGCACCGTCCAAACCCGCCTGTCGAGCGGAGACCCCTGGGCGGATTACGCCTCCACCCGCCAGAGCATCACCGGAAAGATGAGAAACGCCGTGGGCCTTCGCTGACGCCTGTAGAAGCCCGTATGTGCCTCCTCAATAGCGCTGCCCCCTGGCATACAATGAAACTATGGGTACGGAGACCGGTAAGGCGGGCAGGCTGAAGCACGACGAGGCGATTCGCCGCGTGCAGGAGTCGTGCGACGACCTCATCCGCATCATTACCCGCGACCACATCCCACCGGTCTCTTGCCGAGCGGGCTGCGATTGGTGCTGCCGCCAGCCGGTCTACATCACACCCCTTGAGGGAGTTGCGATTCGCGATTTCGTGACCCGGAACCGGATGGAGAAGCGCGTCCTGCGGGAAACAGAGCGCTACCTGGCGGAGGTCGGCGCGAAACGGCAAGGGCCGTCCGGCCTCGCGGCGCTGCACAAGAGCGTGCTGGGGGTGGGGCCGCCGCCGACCGACCGCCAGCGCCACGCCGTCTACGGCCCGAAGTGCATCTTCCTCAACCCGGACGGTCTCTGCTCCATCTACCCGGCGCGCCCTCTGATGTGCCGCGAGCACATCTCCTTTGACGACGTGCGGAAATGCGAGCGCGACGAGCCGTTCCTGGGGCTGGATAAGCCGAGATTTTCGGAGGTCACTTCGTACCTGACCCAGCGCTCCGTGGAACCACGCCTCCGTATGCTGCCGATTTGGGAGTACGAGCGCGCCGCCGCCCTCGCGGACGCCGCGCCCGAGGTGAAACCGGGCGAACTCAAAAAGGCGCTGCGGTGGAAAACGGGGTAGAGCGAAATCCAGTGGATGAGTAAATGAGTCAACGTGAGCAACGCGTCCGCGGACGCGTTGACTCATTCACCCAATGACTTGATGCTTCCCGGATCGACTTCCTCCACCCATCGGACCTTGTCTGCCACCGGGCCCCGAGTGCCCTGCGGCCATTCGCCTTTGGGCCACCCCAGGTAGAAGAATCCGAGGAGGCGCGCCGGCGGCTTGAGGCCGACGAAACCGGCTACGTACGGGTCGATGAGCGTCGATCCGGTGGTCCACTTGCCGCCGAGACCGGCGGCCGAGGCCGCGAGGTGGAGGTTCTGGATGGCGCTTCCGACGGCGATGATCTCCTCGACCTCCGGCCTTACCGGCGTCCCATCGGGCCGCAACGCGGGCGACATCGCCACGGCGATCCACACCGGAGCGCTCCAGACCCGGTCGCGGAAGTCGTCGAATTTCGCTTGTTTGAATTCCCCGTCCGGGGTTGCCATTCGGTAGGCTTCCGAGAAAGCCTGCCCCAGGGCGCGACGCGATTCCCCAGTGTAGACGGTGAACCGCCACGGCTCGGTGCCGCCGTGGCTGGGCGCCCAGTTGGCGGCTTCGAGCAATTTCTCAATCAGAGGACGGTCCACGGGCCTGTCCGCCTGGAGACGAACGAGCGGAAAGCTGCGGCGATTCTCAATGGCTCGCAGAAGGCTGGTCAGGTTTTCCGGAAGCTCCTCAGGCATTACCCATTCCCCCGCCGACCACGACGGTACTCCGTCTTCAAACGGCACAGCCGTATGATAGCCGCCTCACTGCCGAGGGTCCACGGCGGCTATGGCGAACGCAATTCAGGATTCGCTGAGATTGCCTTCCACGGAACACTTCGCCTCCGGCGCGGGTTCATGTCCATCGCTGCCGGAACTCCCTTGTGGAGCAACCGGCGCGCATGACTCCCGGACTGGAGACCAGGATGGCCTATCAGGATTCGATACATACGGCCGCGACAGAGGTTGTCGCGCCGCACACATATACTCTTCCCCCCGCGACCGGCGCCGGTTCCGCGGGATCGGGCCCATCGCCCGCTCATCTCTTTGCGGCCGTGAATGCCTTCCAGCAGACGGCTGTGCTGAAGTCGGCCGTCGAACTGGGCGTTTTCACGGCAATCGCCGATGGAGCCGCCACGCCGGCCGAAATCGGAGCGAAGTGCGGCGCCTCCGAGCGCGGAATTCGCATACTTTGCGATTTCCTCGTCGTCATCGGCTTTCTCACCAAGGCGGGCGCAACGTATGCCCTCACGGAGGATTCCGCCGTGTTTCTCGCGCGCCAGTCCCGTGCGTATATGGGAGGCGCTCTGGACTTCCTGCTGTCGCCGGCCATCGTCGGCGGGTTCCAGGACCTCACCGCCGCGGTGCGCAACGGTGGCACGACAATGCCGCACGAGGGAGCCCTGGCGCCAGACCACCCGATGTGGGTGCAGTTCGCGCAATCGATGGTCCCCATGATGATGATGCCGGCGCAGGCGATCGCGGGCATCGTCAACGGCGAGGCGCCGCGCTCCCTCAAAATCCTGGACATCGCCGCCGGCCACGGGATGTTCGGAATCACCATCGCGCAGCGAAACCCCGCGGCCCAAATCGTCGCCCTGGACTGGCCAAACGTGCTGGAGATTGCCAAGGGGAATGCGCGAGACGCGGGAGTCAGCGACCGCTACGAAACCATCTCCGGCAGCGCCTTCGACGTCGATTTCGGAACCGGCTATGACGTGGTCCTGTTGACCAACTTCATACACCACTTCGACGTTCCCGCCAACGATGCTCTCCTGCGCAAAGTCCATGCCGCATTGGCGCCGGCCGGCCGGGTGGTCGCGCTGGAATTCGTGCCCAATGAAGATCGCGTCTCTCCCCCCATGCCGGCGACCTTCAGCATGATGATGCTGGCTTCCACCCCGGCCGGCGACGCATACACCGCCGGACAGTTGACGGGCATGTACGCCGATGCTGGATTCCCAAGGTGCGAAGTGATCCCGTTGCCGCCCTCGCCTGAATCGGCCGTTGTCGGCTACAAGGAAAGCTGAATCGTAAGTAATACGTGGCCTTGTCCTGCGCCTTACCGCCTTCAGATGAGCGCGGTAAGGCGCAGGATTGCCTCGCGTGCCCGTGCGGATCCCGGCGGGATTTGCGGCCTTGATGGCGGTTCAGTACACAATGCATCATCAACGCGATGAGGTGTATCTCCATGAAGACCGGTATGCGCTGTCTGCTCTGGTTTGCCGCGGTATTGTCCCTCTCCAGTTCGGCGTTAGCAGGTGCCCTCGAAACGGGCTTTCACTCGCCCCCTCCATCCGCCCGGCCGTGGGTCTACTGGTTCTGGCTGAACGGTAACATCACCCGGGAAGGCATCACGGCCGACCTGGAGGCGATGGAGCGCGTCGGCATCGGTGGCGTGCTGATCATGGAAGTGGACCAGGGCGCCCCCAGAGGCCCGGTCGATTTCATGGGCGCCCAATGGAGGGCATTGTTCGCCCACGCCGCATCTGAGGCGAAACGCCTCGGCCTCGAAATCAACATGAACAACGACGCGGGCTGGAACGGCAGCGGCGGCCCGTGGATCAAGCCAGAACAATCCATGCAGAAGGTGGTCTGGAGTGAAACCTCTCTCGCAGGTCCGCAGCGCTTCGAAGGGACGCTTCCCCAACCCCAGACCGTTGCCGGCTTCTACCGCGACATCGAGGTGCTCGCATTCCCGACACCCGGGCCGTACCGGATACCGGATATCCAGGTGAAGGCTGCGTATCAGGTGGGCGCGGTTGGCGCGGCGGAGGCAGCTGACCTGGCACCGGAGATGGTCATCGACACGAAGCAGGTCACCGACATCACCTCCCGGATGGATGCGACCGGGCGAGTCAATTGGGACGTTCCTGCGGGAAATTGGACCGTCATGCGCTTCGGGCATACGAGCACCGGCGCCGTCAATGCGCCCGCCCCGGAAACCGGCCGTGGGCTTGAATGCGACAAGTTGAGCGTGGAAGGCGCCGAGGCGAATTTCGGCGGAATGATGGCCAAACTCGTCGCGGACACCGGCTCCGCTCCCGGCAAGGCGCTGGTTGCCACGCACGTGGATAGCTGGGAGAACGGGTCGCAGAACTGGACCGCCCGCATGCGCGACGAGTTCCGGCACCGGCGCGGTTACGACCCGCTGCCGTTTCTGCCCGTGATGACCGGCCGCGTGGTCGGGAGCGCGGAGGTATCGGAACGATTCCTATGGGATCTTCGCCGTACCATTTCCGAACTCGTCGTTCAGAACTACGCCGGACGCATCCGGGGCCTCGCCCACGCGAACGGCCTGAGATTCACCACCGAGGCGTACGGCGGCCCGTGCGACGACCTCCCCTACGGAGGGCAGGCGGACGAACCGATGGGCGAGTTCTGGATGGGCGGAGGCTCCATCGAGACGTGCCGGGGCATGGCCTCGGCCGCGCACGTCTACGGCAAGCCCATCGTCGGGGCGGAGTCGTTCACCGCCGGCAGTGACGAGCGGTGGCTCCAACACCCCGCTTCAATCAAATCTCTCGGAGACCGCGCCTTCTGCGAGGGAATCAACCGCTTCGTCTTCCACCGTTACGCGATGCAGCCGTGGGTGGATAACCGGCGTCCCGGTATGACGATGGGCCCGTGGGGGCTTCACTACGAGCGCACACAAACGTGGTGGAACCAGTCTGCCGCGTGGCACACCTACCTCGCGCGCTGCCAGCAACTGCTGCGGCAGGGAAGATACGCGGCCGATATCTGCTACCTCCAGGCAGAGGCGCCACCGCAGGCGTTCAACGGACACAGGCCGGCCGGTTACGCCTGGGACGAGTGCCCCGCCGAAGCCGTGCTCACACGCATGACGGTGAAGAACGGGCGCATCGTGCTGCCTGACGGGATGAGCTATCGGGTTCTGGTGCTGTCCGAGTCGCGAAACATGACGCCCGCCCTGCTGCGGAAGCTCGGCGACCTCGTGAAGGCCGGCGCAACCGTTATCGGCCCGCGTCCGCTGAAGTCGCCGAGCCTGAGCGGCTATCCGCAGTGCGATGACGAAGTGAAGCGACTGGCCGACGAAATATGGGGCGATTGCGACGGCAAAGGCGTGAAGGAGCACCGGTATGGCCTCGGGCGCGTGATATGGGGCGTCGCGCCGGAGAAGATTCTCTCTGGCTCGGGAACGGGACCGGATTTCACCGGCGGGCAGCGCCTGAACTGGATCCACCGCACTGTCGGAACCACGGAGATCTACTTCCTGGCCAACCCCCAGGCGAAGCGCGTGGCGGCAGCGTGCACGTTCCGCGTAAGCGGCAAGACGCCCGAGTTGTGGTGGCCGGAAGCTGGTCGCATCGAGCGCGCTCCGATATACCGCCTGGACAAGGGCGCTACGACCGTCCTGCTGCCGCTTGGGCCCAGCGAGTCCGTCTTCGTCGTCTTCCGGAGCGCCGCCGCGAAGAGCGACCCGGTGATGGCGGTCAAACGCGGCGGTACGACCGTGCTCTCCCTGGTGTCCGGTCCCGCGCTCCCGATCGTCGTGAAGAGAGCTTCGTACGGCGTTCTGGGTGACCCCGCCCGGACACGGGACGTCCGGGCAGAGGTTCAGCGCCTCGCTGACTCCGGCGAGCGCGAGTTTCAGGTCGCGGAAATGGCGGCCGGCGATGATCCCGCATACGGCATCGTCAAGACGCTCATCGTTGATTACACGTTAGGCGGTAAGCGGGCTACGGCCAGAGGCGTCGATCCTGAGCGCATAGACCTGGATTCATTCACGCCGGATACAGCCCCGCAGTGCGAGCTGGCCGGTTCGGGCAGCCTCGAGCGCCTCACCGTTTGGCAGCCGGGCCGATACACGGTCGTACGCGCAAGCGGCAGGGCTCAGATTCTGACCATGCCCGATGTTCCAGCTGCTTTGAGCATCGGAGGCCCATGGACGGTCTCATTCCCGCCCGGTAACGGCGCACCGGAGAGGATTCGGCTGGAACGGTTGGCCTCTCTGTCCGACTATCCCGATCCGGGTGTGAAGTACTTCTCCGGAACGGCGGTGTGGCGCACGACAATACACGCGCCGGCCGGCGCGTTCGGCAACGGCCGCACGATGCGGCTGGAACTCGGCGACGTTCAGGTGATCGCCGAGGTGAAACTGAACGGCAAGGGCCTAGGCATCCTCTGGAAGCCCCCGTACAGCGTGGACGTAACCGCCGCGCTCAAGCCCGGCGTGAACAGCCTGGAGGTCAAGGTGACCAACCTGTGGCCGAACAGGTTGGTCGGCGACGAGCAATTGCCCGAAGACAGCGATCGTAACGGGGACGGCACGCTCAAATCCTGGCCGCAATGGCTGATCGACGGTAAACCCAGCCCGACCGGTCGCCTCACGTTCACCAGTTGGCGCTTGTGGAGGAAGGACGATGCCCTGCTGCCATCGGGCCTGCTTGGTCCGGTGACGATCCGGGCGGGCCGAACGTTCGTAATTGAGTGAAGGAAGGCCGGGTGGTGAATCGCCCGCCCGGCTTGCTATCCGACCTTCCAGCATGCAGTATGATGGCAGGGACGCATGGCGTCGATTGGTCTGCAATCGTGAGCAAATGAGAACCCTCACTCTTCACCGCGCTCTGAAATGGCTGCTGGCGCTGTGCCTCGGCGCCGCCGCCGTGTTGTGGCTGCTGCGTCCGGTTGGGCAGGTGGCGCCGGTGTCGAACGCGGTCACCGCCGGCTCCACAGCCCGTAAAGGCAACGTCACCGTCTGGAGCTGGAACATCGCGGCTAAGAGCCTTCAGCAGTTGGTCCCCGCCTTCGAGAAGCGCCACCCCGGGGTTCGCGTCAACGTGGACATGACAGGCGCGCGGATGACCACCCGTCTGATGCTGTCGCTGGCCTCCGGCGTCGGCGCACCGGACGTCTCCCAATTCGAACTCAGCGACGCACCGCGTTACATCGCCACCGGCAAACTCGCGGATCTCACGCCGGTCGCGATGAAGTACCGTTCCAGCTTCCCGGCTTACCTGTGGGACAACTGTATGATGGACGGGAGGGTCTACGCGATCCCGTGGGACATGGGCCCGTGCGCCGTCTTCTACAAGCGAAGCCTCTTCAAGAAATACGGCGTGGATCCCGATCGCATCGAGACGTGGGACGACTATATCCGCGCCGGGCAGGCCATCTTGCGCAAGTCCGGCGGCCGCACGAAGATGCTCCCGCTGGGCGCCAATGCCTTGAACTGGACGTTTCAGATGCTGATCCAGCAGACGGGTGGCCAGATATTTGACGCTCAGGGGCGCATCGCGATCAACTCGCCACAGTCGCGCAAGGCACTGGACATCATGCGCCGGATGCGCGCCGCCGGGATCTGCTCGGATGTTCCGATATTCAGCCAGGAATACCTCGCCAGCATCAATGCGGACACCATCGCCTCCTATCCCGCCGCCGTCTGGATGGCCGGAACGATGAAGGATACCGCCCGGGACTACGCAAAGGGCGATATCACCTGGGGCGTGTTCCGCCTGCCCGCCATGGAGCACGGCGGCAAGCGCGTCGCCAACCTCGGGGGCTCCGTGCTCGTTATACCGGCCCAGTGTCGCAATAAGGAAGCCGCCTGGGCGTTCATCGAATACGCTCTTTGCACCCGCGAAGGGCAGTTGGCCCAGTATCGCAACTTCAGCCTGTTCCCGGGCTACCTCCCCGCGCTCCGCCACCCGGGCGTGGACGATCCCGACCCGTTCTTCAGCGGCCAGCCCGCCGGCAAGGTCTTCGTGACCGACGTCACCAGCATCTCCCGCCTCAACATGACCCCCAACTGGGCATCGGCCGTCGGATACCTCGACCAAGACCTCAGCCACTGGGCCGCCACGGGGATGCGCAACGAAGGCTTCTTCGAGAACGTCGAGCGGAAGCTCCAGCGGAGGCTGGGAGTGCCTCTGGCGCCGCAAACCGGGAGGGTTCCGCGATGACGAACACGCCACGGGCGCAATGGTGGGCGGAAGTGAAGCGATACCGGCACTTCTACCTCTTCGTGTCGCCGTTTTTCATCCTTTTCGCCGTCTTCGGCCTCTACCCGCTGCTGTTCTCGCTGTTCCTCAGCTTCATGAAGTGGGACGGCCTCACGGCGTGGCATTTTGTCGGCGCGTCCAACTTCGTGGCGATGGCGGACGACGAAATCCTCTGGCGCAGCCTGTGGAACACGCTGGTCATCGGACTGCTGTATATTCCGCCGATGATGATCCTGGCGTTTCTGTTCGCCCAGGTGCTGAACACGCAATGGCTGAAGATGCGGGCGTTCTACCGAGCCGCGTTCTTCCTGCCCTGCGTGACCCCGATGGTGGTCATCGCCATCGTGTTCAGCCTGATCTTCAGCGCTGAAAGGGGCGTCCTGAACTACTGGCTGGGCTTTGCGGGGGTAAAGGCGGTCCCGTGGCTCACCAGCGAGGAGTGGTCGAAGGTTTCGGTGGCCATCCTCGTCGTGTGGCGATGGACCGGCTATAACATGATCCTCATGCTGGCCGGATTGCAGGGGATCCCAGGCGAGTACTACGAGGCGGCGATGGTGGATGGCGCCGGCGCGCTTCAGCGCATGCGCGCGATCACCATGCCGATGATGCGGCCCACCTTTCTGTTCTGCGGATTGCTCTCACTGCTGGGCACCATCTATATGTTCGACGAGATCTTCGTCCTCACCAGCGGCGGCCCGGGCACTTCGTCGACCAACTTCGGGATGTACCTCTTCAACATCTCGTTCGGCGATTTCCGGTTCGGATACGCGTCGTGCGTGGCATACACGGTGGCCGTGGCCGTCTTCCTGGTGACCTGGCTTGTGTCGAAGGCCAACCGGCGCGGACTCGATGAGGGCCACGCATGAGAACCACCCACACCGCGCGGACTGGGTTGGGCCGTGCCCTCACCTATCTGGCGCTCACGCTGCTCGCCGCGCTGTTCATTTTCCCCTTCTACTGGCTCGTCGTGTCCGCGTTCAAAACGCAGGCTCAGATCTTCAGCACGCCGCCGCAGTGGCTGCCCAATCCGGTCACAGCCTCGAATTTCGGCGACCTGTGGCGGGAGACGGACATTCCCCGCGCGTTCCTGAACTCCGTCATCATGTCCAGCGGAAACGTGCTGCTCGCGCTGTTCCTGTGCTCGCTGGCCGGCTTCGCGTTCGCTAAATACCCGCGGGCGCCCGGCAACGGCAAGCTGCTGGCGTTCGTGTTGGGAACGATGATGATCCCCGGCGCCGTCACCCTCATCCCGTCGTTCCTCGTGATGGTCAAACTGCACCTCATCAACACCTATTGGGCGATGATCATACCGGGCACGGCCGGCGCTTTCGGCATCTTCTGGATGCGGCAGTACATGGCCGCCAACGTCCCGGATGACCTGGTCGCCGCCGCCCGCATCGACGGCTGCAGCGAGTTCGGAATCTACTGGCGCGTCGCCGCGCCGATCGCCACGCCCGCCCTTGCGGCGCTCGGCATCATGCAGCTCATCGGCAGTTGGAACAACCTGATGTGGGCCTTCATCGTGCTGCGCACCCGCGACATGCTGACGCTGCCGGTCGTTATCTACCTCTTGCAGGGGGAGATTCGCACGCCGTACGGTATGCTGATGGCGGGAGGTTTGCTGACCACCCTGCCGCTGGTCCTGGCGTTCCTGTTCTTCCAACGGCATTTCATCGCAGGCATCACCGCAGGCGCGATCAAACAATAGGCGGAAATGATGAAATCTGAACGATGAACGATGAACGCCGAGCTTCAAAGCGGAGGGCCGGGGGAACCGGCGGCGATCCGGCGCCTGATAAGAATCAGAGGCTATGCACACCCTTTTGGCGATAAGTCTCCTGCTCCTGCCTCTCGCAACCTGTGCCGCCGCGCCCGGCCCGGCGGTTATCCGCCCCGGCGTGGTCTGGAAGGACCTCCATGGCGCCGCGATCCAGGCGCACGGCGGCGGAATCCTCGTGCACAACGGCACGTACTACTGGTACGGCGAGGACAAAACGCACGGATGGTTCAACAGTTCCGGCGTTTCAGGCTACTCATCGCGCGACCTGGTCACCTGGAAACGCCTCGGCCTCGTGCTCCCCAAGGCAGCGTTCCCGGCCCAGTTTCAGGACACCGGTGTGTGCGAGCGGCCCAAGGTCCTCTACAACCGCAAGACCCGCAAGTACGTCATGTGGATGCACCTGGATGCCGCCAACTACAGCGTTTCCGCGGCGGGGATCGCCGTGGCCGACCGGCCGGAGGGTCCGTTCACCTTTCAACGCTTCTTTCGCCCGCGCCCAGAAAGCACTTTCCGCGATATGAACCTGTTGCAGGACTCGGACGGCCGCGCCTATGTGTTTTATTCCGGCGAGGGCAATGCCACGATGCACGTAGTGCGTTTGAACGCGGAGTACACGGGTGTGGAAGAACCGATGGTGGAAGGGCGGACGTGGGCGCGCATTTTCGCCGGCGCGTCCCCTGAGGCTCCCGCGCCGTTCCAGTTCGGCAAGCGTTATTACATCATCACGTCCGCCTGCACGGGCTGGAAGCCCAACGCGGCGCAGTACGCATGGGCCGATAGTGTCCTCGGACCGTGGACGGTGAAGGACAACCCGTGTGACGGCGCGGACGCCGGCACCACGTTCCAATCGCAGAGCACTTTCGTTCTCCCGCTCCCGGGCGGCAGGCCAAACGAGTTCATCTATATGGGCGACCGCTGGAAGCCCGAGGACCTCGCGGACTCGCGCTACATCTGGCTGCCCTTCGCGATACAGGAGGACGGTTCGTTCCGCCTGAAGTGGCAGGATGAATGGGCCTTGCCGAAGCGCTGACGCCGGAGACGAAAGGACTGAGGGAGAGGGATTATGATCGTCAACATACTTATCGTCGCGGCCGGTCTCGGCCTGGTGTTTCTGGCTCTGGAAGGAGACTGCGCTCAACCTCCGCCGAACACACCGCCTTCCGGTGGATCAACGTTCGTGGCGGATCGCAATCCGGTCTTCCGGGGCGCGGATCCGCACGCAATCGTCGTCGGAACGACGATTTGGGTGTACCCCACCGTCGGCCGCGGCCGCTTTGATGCGTTCTCCTCGGCCGATCTGAGGACGTGGGAGCGCCATAACGCGGTGCTGGAACTGACCGGCGTCAAATGGATCCACGACGGCGGATACACCGACTGTCAGGCGTGGGCGCCGGGCGTGGTTCAAAAGGGGGGGAAGTTCTATATGTACTTCTCCGTGGGGCCGCAGAGCCCTGGCTACCCATCCCGCATCGGGGTGGCGGTCGGCGATTCGCCCGCGGGCCCGTTCGTGGACTCCGGCAAGCCGTTACTCACCGGGGGCAACGGCTTTGAAGCGATCGACGCCATGGTTTTCGATGACCCGAAGACGCACAAGTTCTACTTCTATGCCGGCGGCAGCGCCGGGGCGACCCTCCGCGTATTCGAGATGAATCCCGATATGGTCAGCTTCGCCCGCGAGATCAAGGTGAACACGCCTCCGCATTTCACGGAGGGTTCGTTCATGCACTACCGGAACGGCGTCTACTACTTCACCTACAGCCACGGCTGGTGGGAGGGCGACACATACTCCGTCTACTACGTCACGTCCACCACGCCCGTTGGACCTTGGAAGGCCGGCGGCAAGATTCTGAGCAGCGACGACAAGCGCAAGGGTCCGGGGCACCACTCCATCATCAAGCACCCGGATCGCGACGAATGGTACATCGTTTATCACCGCTGGGAGAACCAATCCGGCCGCGGGCCGTACCGCGGATCCCGGCAGGTAGCGATCGACAAGCTTGAATATGGTTCTGACGGCTCCCTCAAGCCGGTGACGATGACCAACGTGCCGCCGCGACTCTGAGCTCGCAGCCCGGACCAGTTTCCTGACCTCTTTCGTCGCCGGCCACGCTCGTAAAATCGGTACTTTCGGCCCTGTCTGGTACAATTTCAACGCGATAGCATCGGTTGTGAAAGGGTTGGGTGGAGGGCACACCCGGCTCGGGAGCGGGACCGATGCGTTGCAGATTGGCCATCATCGTGGGTCTGGCATTCGCGGCGTCCGCATCGAACGCGGCGGACGACCGTTTGCCGCCCGGCGCCCCGGTCCAACCACCCCTTATCCGCGCCCTTCAGCGAACGATGGCGGGCCGGCCGGTCATCGGTGTGGCCCTGCCATGTATAGCGACGGCAGAAATTCCTACCGCCTTCGGACCCGATGAGGGACTGCTTCCACGGCTGCAAGCCATCGGTGACGCCGCCAGCGCCCCGGGCCTCCGCCTCATCCCGTTTGCCGTCGGCTCGGCGTGGGCTCTCGCCCCGGAAACCCGTGAGGAATTCCGGCTGCCCGACCCGAATGCACGACCGCTGGAGTATATGGACCGCCGATCCTCGCTGATGTGGTTCCTGGCGGCGTTGACGCCGGAACAAATCGGCCAGCTGGGCTCCGCGGACGGCCTCCCCGCGCGGGACTTGCGCGGCGCCCCGCGAGCCGCTCTGCTCCGCGCGCTTCAGCCGCCGCTCATCATCGCGGAACGGCAGGAGCCGGTGAAGCCCGCCGCCGGGGAGGGAGACTTTGAGACCCCGGTATGGCGCGACGTGCGCCGCGTGGATGACCCGCTGGATGCTTCCAGCCTCCGCGTTTTCGCCCGGCTGCAAGTCCGTGAGGCATACTTCCGGACCAGTGGAGACCAATATGTCAGCCTCCCTGTCGTCCCGCCGCCTGATGAACGCGCGCTGCGAGGGGATCGGGCCGGCAAGACCATTGGCCTTTATGGCAACCTTGAGATTCCCTGCATCACCATGGTCGCCAACCGCTACAAACCCTCGGATCTGACCGGCGGGACACTGCGGCAGCCGATCGGACTGGAAGGCGTCCACACGGTCAAAGAGGTCGTTGAAGCCGCATCCCGAGCGACCGGTTTGACGCTCCACGTGATTCCGATGTGGAAGGACATTCAGGTCTTCGTCGGCTCGAAGACCCTCCCGAGCGGCGACGTTATGGACACCCTTCGCCTGGCGCTGGAGGGGGCCTGGCGCAAAGTCGGGTCGGAATATGTGCTTGCCTGGGACGTCCGCGGCCTCGCGCCCCTGCAGCGGTCCACAATCGAGTCGTTGGCCGGAACCAGCAAACGGACTGAGGGTATACTGCACTCGGCTTATCGGTCAGGCGCCTGGATCTCGATGGCGCGGAGCCTCATGTTCGACGAAGACAATTCCCTGTCGCTCACACGGGAGCAGCGGGACATTATACTGCCCGAAATCCCGGCGGGATACCCGACGATCGGCTACGAACAAATGACCCCGTACCAGCAGGCATGGGTGCAGACGCAGGCCCGGACCCGCGCGGTGACCGGGAGGACCGATAGCGGTGCGGTTTTCGAAAGGGCCATCTCACGGGACGAAGTCAGGGCCACCGCAATCAACAGCCACCTCAATATCATCATCTCGGTCGAGGAACCTTCGGTCGGACGCCTGCGGCTCGACCCGGAGTTCGGCAGTATCGAGCTCATCGGGCAGGAGGATATCCGTCGGAGCGGGCTGAGGGACGCGGCCAAACTCTTCCCGGTGACTCCGGAAATGATGAACTCGCCGGGCATATCGGAAGAGGCGGCGGAACCGAAGGACGAAGATGGAACGGACGAGGACCAGTCTGCGGATCCGGGCGCGTTTGGACCAGCCGCGATCCCGTCGCAAGAGCGGGCGGTGATGGTGCCCCCTACGGGGCCGGCCACACTTGGCGATCTGGCCGCCACCATGCGCCGCCACGGCTTCAACACGCTGTTCTACCCGGTCCTTTATGACGGTTACTCAACGATCCCGAGCGCGGCGTTCCCGCTGCATCCGGCGCTGCGCGGCAAGGACGGGCTGGATGCGGCGTTTGCCGCGATGGCCGGGTCAGGCATCCAGGTCGTGCCGTACCTGAACACGCTCACGTGGCGTGGACCCGATCAACCGTCCCGAGTGCTGCGCAAGCACCCCGGATGGCTGGAGCGCGACATTCTGGGGCGCTGTCGTTCGGAATGGCTGGTGGATCATCCCCTTAAAGACGGTGATCGCGTCCTGGACGTGGCGATCGACCGCGACTACGTCCGCGGTTCGGATCCGGCGGTGGCTTCCCTGCTGCAAACGCTGCTCAAAGAGCTTTCGGCGCGGCAGGCGGTAACGGGCCTGGCCTTCAGCGACTGGCTGCCTGAGCGGTTCGAGGATAGGGCCTCCTCGAACGGGGTCTTGTCTACGTCCACGCAACCTCCCATGGGTTTCGCCGCACCAGACCGATCTGCCTGTCTGCGGGAGACCGGGATGGATCCGGTGGATCTCACCCTCTGGTGGGACCCGCCATTCATGCCGCGGACGATGTCGTCGCGCCGTGAGGATAATGAGCCGTGGGGGATTGGTTCCGATCGGTGGAACGGCGACGAGTCCGGAACCATCGGGCCCGCGGGTGCCCCTCACCCTGACGCCCGCCTGATTTCCGCCCTCCTTGGCTCGGCGAAGGACCTGCGCCCGGACTGGGAGACGTACCTGTTCGACGCATCGGGCAAGTACCCTGAGTTGGCCGGCGGGCCGGAGTCATCAACGCCCCGGCCTGACCGGACGCTAACGCTCCCCGACCACACGATCGGCCTGATCCTGTCGACCGGCGAGCACGCGGACGGAGTATGCATCCCGTTGGCGTCTCAACTCCTCGTAAAGGCAATCCAGGCGCCCGATGTGCTCAAAACGCTCAACGAGGCGATGGACGGGTTGCGGCGCGGAGAGTGGCGCGATTTCGAATTCCACATATCTGGTCCGGACGAACCTCCGGATCGGACGCGGTATGCCCCGCCGTATACCACCGTGTTGAACTTCCAGCGGATGCCGGAGTCCATCCGCGACACGCTTCGCCTCTTCCGCCCGCCCACTCCCAATGAACTGGCGCCGCCGAAGGTAACGAGCGCAACGAAGAAATTCGGCCCCGGTCACTGAAAGCGCCTGTCCGGACCTTGGCAGTTGCGCTACCGCCCGGCGCGCGGCGGACGGCGGCGCTTGGGCGTGGGCGATTTGGCCTTCTTCAGCTCCGCCACGCGCACTGCCTTGTCCATCCAGACCGCGAGTTCGTCCGGGTTGTCCAGCACGAAGGCGGGCACCTCGTAATACTGCATCACCTGATCCGGGTTGTCGAACGGCATGAACGGCCCCATGCCCTCCGCCTCGAAATCGCCGCGATTGGAGCTGTCGACCTTGAAGTACAACCGGTCGTTGGCCATGACGGCGAAGAAAAGCCCCTCCCGGTAAAGGCCCACGCCGCCGAACATGCTCCGGTCAGTCACGTGCGCAACCAGATTCAGGACGCTCAGGGTTTCCGCGCGATATGCGGGTGTTACGGGCACGGCGTTTCCTCCACGCGGCGACGCACATGATGGTGTACCCGCCATGGCTCAGCGCGCCGCTACACTGATATCATACACTCGCTGACGAGGAGACGCAACCAACCAAAATGGCTGTCACCGATCATTCAATCCTGCCGAAAACGCCCGCCGGGGAGATGCTCGCCCTCTGGCTGGACGCCGTGAACTCCGGCGACTTCGAGACGATCCGTCGTTTCATCAGCGAAAGCCATACCGCCGCTGCGCTGGCGACTCGCAACGCCAGGCAGCGGGCGGCGGCACGCGTGCGGACGTGGACCAACACGCGCGGCCTGACGGCGCGGCGGATCGTCGCGTCGAAGCCGCACGCTCTGAACGCCCTGCTGTTCGGGAACCTGGCGGAGGATTGGTGGAACGTTCGCATCGAAGTGGAGCCGGATCCGCCGCACCACGTCAAATCACTCTCGCTCTCGCCCGCGGCCGCGCCGGACGACCTGCGCGAAGGCGGCCCGTTGTCGCCGCCCGAGATTGCCGAACGACTCGACGCCTACACCGCGAAGCTCGCAGATGCCGACATTTTCTCCGGCGCCTATCTGCTTGCGCGAAACGGCGAGGTGCTCACGGCCGGGGCACGCGGCCTCGCCAGCCGCGCGTGGAAAGTCCCAAACACCGTGCAAACCCGGTTCAACCTCGGGTCGTGCAACAAGATGTTCACCTCGGTCGCGATCCTTCAGCAGATCGAATCCGGACGGATCGCTCTGGACGACCGGATCGGCGGCATTCTGCCCGACTACCCCAACGAAGACGTGGCCGCGAACGTGACGATCCGCCATCTGCTCACGCACACCTCGGGCCTGGGCTCGTTCTTCAACCAGCAGTTCGCGGGCGCATCGCGCGCGCGATTTCGCAAGGTCGCCGATTATACGCCCCTCTATGAGCGCGAGCCTCTCGAGTTCCGCCCCGGCGCGCGGTTCAGCTACAGCAACTCCGGCATGATGCTTCTGGGTGTGATCCTGGAGAAAGTGACCGGCGGTGACTACTTCGAGTACATTCGCGAGCGCATCTACGGGCCGGCCGGCATGACCCGCAGCGATTCCTACGACCTCGATGCGGACGAGGCGGACATCGCGGTCGGCTACACCAGCACGGGCGCGGACGGTGGCCACCAATCCGGACCGCGCCGCAGCAATGTCTTCACACACATCGCCAAGGGCAGCCCCGCCGGTGGAGGTTTCTCAACGGTCGAGGACATGCTGCGTTTCGACCAGGCGCTCCGGGGCAACGTCCTGCTTAAGCCGGAGACCACCGCGCTGATGCTCACGCCGCAGGCATCAACGGACTTCGATCCGTCAGTGAAGATCGGATACGGGGTCTTTCTGGAAGAGTCGGCCGGCAAGCGCATCGCGGGCCACAGCGGCGTGTTCGCGGGCGTGAACTCGCAGTTGGACATGCACCTGGACACCGGGTTCACCGCTGTCATCCTGAGCAACTACGATCCGCCCGCCGCCAAGCGCGTGGCCCACAAGGTGAGGGAGTGGGTGGCGGGGGGAGTGATGAATGATGAGTGATGAATGATGAGCGATGGACGCCCGGATTCAGGGGTTCAGTAACCCGGCTGGGAGAGAAGGGGAGCATTTATGAACAGAGACCCATTCTGGAAGGATCCTATGGAAGGGGAAAAGGCTGTCGTCTACTGGACGGGGACAAAGGAACCGCTGTGTGGAGAGTCGCTATGGGAGGGCAATATTGTCCGCCTGCCGGTTCCACCTGGGGATCCGTGGATCAGCATCGTGCTGGGTGGGGGCTTTATCCTGCCGGCAACGGATGGCAGTGGTACTGACACGATCAACCCGGTCGGGATCCTACACGATTTCTACAGCCGTGACGCCGAGGGGGCTCCGTTTCCGGAAAAGGTGACGGCGTGTCTGGCGGGAGAACGGAGGGTCTTCATCGGCTACCCGCATAGGACGTCCCACCTGTATGTTGACAGCGAGGACGACCTGGCTTTCGATATGGTCGCGAACGACTGGCTGGAGATGATGGACGCGGCGGGTTTCAATGTCCGAGTCGCTGTCGGCGACGGTCCCAAAGACTACCCGTACGTGAGCGCTATCGGAACTGGAACTCAGCTCGCCCGAACGCACTGGTTGAAAGGCCAATGCGAAGGGGACCCGCTCGTGTTGTTCGCATCGGACGGCGTGAGAACACCGTTGGAGGAGTTGATCGCGAAGTGGACGCCCTCCGGATCCAAAGCGCTGCGGGACGAGCTCACTCAGCAGATGTACCGTGACCACCGACCCATTTGGCAACTCATCGCCGGCGCCGACCTGTTCTTCTCCTGCTGTGGGTTCGAGGGAGGTTACGAAGCAATTCTAAACGTGCGTGGCGTCCCAGTGGAGAGGATTCACGAAGTGCTCAAGGAAGTAGCCGAAAGTCTCGGCCTCCATCTGTACTATGGTGGCGAAGCGCCACAAGCCCGCGAGTCGACGCGGTGGAGCTACGTCTTCGATGACCATTACCGGCGGATGCCGATACCCAGCCATTGGGAGCAGATCGTGTGAGGGTGAAGCGTTGGTTGCCGCATCCGGCTTTCATCGCTCATCGACCATCGTTCATCGTCTTCGCTACAGCGCGTACACCTCCGCACTTGGGACCACCTGCACGCCGCTGGCGGCCAGCGTGTCTACCGCCTTGTCGATGTCCTCCACACGGAAGATGACCAGGGCGTTGTCGCGGAACTTCTCCGTGAACGCGTAGAGGTATTCCACACTCACATCTGCCGAGCCGAGGGCTTCCATGATGTGTGACAGGCCGCCGGGCCGGTCCGGGACTTCCACCGCGATGACATCGGTGAGTCGCGTCACGAATCCGGCGGCCTTGAGCACCAAGACGGCGGCGGCGGGGTCGGTGACGATGAGGCGCAAAACGCCGAAATCGGACGTATCGGCCAGGCAGAGCGCCCGCATGTTGATGTGCGCCTCGCCAAGCACCTTTGTGACCGCGGCCAGGCGGCCGGGCTTGTTCTCAAGAAACACGGAGAGTTGCTGTACGCGCATCTTCACTCCCTCCTCATCCGAGGCATTCATGCCCCGGCATTATGGCCTTCGGCCACAAAAGCCCTGAAGGGCCTCCAAACCCCGAATCCCTGACTACACTTCCCGCAGATCCACCACCCGCTTCGCCTTGCCCTCGCTCCGCGGGATGGTGCGCGGCTCCACCAGCCGGACCCTCACCGAAATTCCAAGCACGTGCGTGATCTCGCTGTGGATACGTTTCTCAAGGTCTTCGATGGCCCGGATTTCGTCGTTGAACATCGCGTCCGACACCTCCACGCGGACCTCGATCTGGTCCAGATGCCCGGCGGCGCGGTCCACAACGATCAGGTAGTGCGGCTCCAGGTAGCCCAGTTCCAGAAGCGCCGATTCGATCTGCGACGGGAAGACGTTCACACCGCGCACGATGAGCATGTCATCGGTGCGGCCCATCAGGCGCTCCATGCGGGTCACCGTGCGCCCGCACGCGCACTTGTCCGTGTAGAGGCGCGAGAGGTCGCGCGTACGGTAGCGCAGCGCAGGCGCCGCCTGCCGGGAGATCGTCGTAAACACGAGTTCTCCGGTTGCGCCCGGCGGCAGGACCTCCTCCGTCTCGGGATCGATGATCTCCGGGATGAAGTGGTCCTCGCAGACATGAAGCCCGCACTGATGCGGACACTCATAGGAAACGCCAGGGCCGATCACTTCAGTCAGGCCGTAGATATCCAGCGCAGTGATCCCGAGCTTCGCCTCGATATCGCGCTGCATGGCGTTGGACCACGGCTCCGCCCCGAAGAACCCCACGCGCAGTTTCAGGGAGTCAAGCGGGATGCCTTCGTCGCGGATGGTCTCCGCCATGTACGCCGCAAACGACGGCGTGCACGCGAGAGCGGTGGCCCCGAAATCCTGAAGAAGCGTGATCTGGCGCTTGGTGTTGCCGCCCGAAACGGGAACGACCGTGGCGCCGACCCGCTCGGCCCCGTAATGAAGGCCCAGACCGCCGGTGAAAAGGCCGTAACCGTAAGCCACCTGGATGATATCGCCCGGAAAGACACCGCCGGCCGAAAGCGTCCGCGCGATGCATTCCGCCCAGAGCGCGATGTCGTCGCGCGTGTAGCCGACGACGATCGGCTTACCGGTGGTTCCCGAGGAGGCGTGAACCCGGACCACGTCGCCCATCGGGGAGGCAAACAGGCCGAACGGGTAGTTGTCCCGCAGGTCGGTCTTCACCGTGAAAGGGAGGACATGGAGGTCGTCGATTCCACGGATGTCGCCCGGGCAGATGCCCTTCGCGTCCATCGCCTTACGGTAGTGTGGCACGTTGTCGTAGCAGCGCCGCACCGTATCGCGAAGCCGTTGTGATTGCAGTTCGCGCATGGCATCGCGATCCATGCATTCGATCTGTTTGTTCCAGATGATGGTGTTGGTCATTTGGCCCTCATAGAGAATTGAGGGTTGAGAATTGAGATCTGAGGGTCCGGAGTCCGGTCTCATTTCTCCATTCTCATATCTCAAATCTGATGCTCCCACCCCGCGGCCAGGGCGCGTCGGTTCGACTCCAGGAACTTCGGCTTCACGGTGTCCGCCAGCGCCTGCTCCCATATTTCGCGCGGCAGGCCCAGTTCCCTGCCCAGACGTCCCAGAAGCACGACGTTCGCGGCTCGGGCGTTGCCGGCTTCGCACGCGAGGCGGTCGGCGTCCATGGCGAACACCTTCCCGCGCCGTGACACCGACTTCTCGACACCCTGCGGGTATTTCGCCGTGCCAAGGATCACCGGCATTGGCGAGATGATCTGCGTGCTCATGATAACAGCCGCATCCGGCTTCAGCATGTGCGACCAGCGCAGCGCTTCCAGTTGCTCGAAAGCCAGTATGAAATCCGCTGTTCCCGGGTCGATCGTGGGTGCGAAAATGCGGTCGCCGATTCGCACCTGGGTCACCACGGCGCCGCCGCGCTGGGCCATGCCGTGAGTTTCGGAGAACTTCACGTCTTTGCCCGCAAGTAATGCCACGCGGGACAGAATTCGCGCCGCCAGTATCGTCCCCTGCCCGCCAACACCAACAATGAGTATTGAGGTCGGGTCCAGGGCTGAGGGCTGAGGGCTGAAGGCTGGGAGAGACGCAGGTATCGGCGCGGCGCCTGAATCTTGAATCCTGGATACTGGATCCTTCATAGCTCCAGCGCTCCCGTCTGGCAAACGGTGACACACAGGCCGCACGAGGTGCACATCCCTTCGTTGATCACTGGCCTCTCATCATCGCTCCAGGAAATGGCCGGGCAGCCGGGATCCATGCACATCTGGCAACTGGCGCACGCTTCGTCCACCACTTTGACGGCCCTGCCCTCGAGGGTCGTGAGAAGCACGCACGGCCGCCGCGCGATAATGACGGACACCTCGGGCGCCTGCGTCTCTTCCTTGAGGGCTTGCTCAAGCCCCTCGATATCCAACGCGTCCAGCACGCGGATCCGGCGCACACCGAGGCCCTTGCAGATATCCTCGAGCACGGCCTGCGGCGCCGGACGCCCCTTGGCATCCTTTCCTGTTGCCGGGTGGTCCTGATGACCCGTCATCGCGGTGGTCGCGTTGTCCAGGATCAGAACCGTCCCGTGGCTACCGTTATAGACCATGTCCAACAGGCCGGTCATCCCGCTGTGAAGGAACGTTGAATCGCCGATCACTGCGACGGTCTTCTTCGCGTTCGCGGGATCCGCCTTTTCCATGCCCAGCGCGAGGCCGATGCTGGCCCCCATGTCCATGAACATGTCCAGCGCGTTGAGCGGCGGCAGCGCGGCGAGCGTGTAACAGCCGATATCGCCGGTTACGATCAGCCTCAATCGATTCAGCGTGAGAAACACGCCGCGGTGCGGACAGCCCGGGCACAACACCGGAGGGCGTCCCGCGGCCTCTTCCGGCGCGAACGGCGCGGGCGGCGGCGGCGGTTCAGCCATCGCTTTGGCGATCGCCGTCTTCACCATCGTTGTGGAAAGCTCCCCGATGCGCGGCAGGCCGAGTGGCACGATTTTTACGCCGGCCAGTCGAACATTTTCCGCGAGGAACGGCTCCAACTCCTCGACCACGACCACCTTCTCAACGCCCTCCGCGAACTCGCGGACCAGCTTCTCCGGTAGCGGGTAGGAGCACCCCAATTTCAGCACGCTGGCATCCGGGCGAGCCTCCTTCACGTATTGATAGGAGATCCCGGAGGTGATGATGCCGAGTTTGCGATCGCCCCATTCGATCCGGTTGATCGGCGTTGTTTCGGACCAGGCGGCCATTCGGTCGAACCGCGCCAGCACATCCGGCTGCCGGAGTTTGGCGTGCCCCGGGATCATCACGTATTTACGGACGTCCTTCTTATAGGGCCGCAGTTCGCAGGGTGTGCGCTCGCCGATCTCGACGAGGCTCTTCGAGTGCGAAATGCGCATAGTGGTCCTGAGGATCACTACCGTGTCCAGCTGCTCGGACATTTCAAGCGCCGCGCGCACCAAATCCTTGCATTCCTGGCTGTCGGATGGCTCTAGCACAGGAATTCGCGCGAAGCGGCCATAGAAACGGTTGTCCTGCTCGTTCTGGGACGAGTGGATCCCCGGGTCGTCCGCGCTGACGAGCACGATGCCGCCGTTAACGCCGGTGTAAGCGAGGGTGAGAAGCGGGTCGGCAGCCACGTTCACGCCGACGTGCTTCATAGCCGCCAGCGAACGGGCGCCGGCCATGGACCCGCCGATGGCGACCTCCAACGCAACCTTCTCGTTAGGCGACCATTGCGCGGCGATATCGTCGTACCGCGCGATGTTCTCCAGAATTTCAGTGCTGGGCGTGCCGGGATACGCCGCCGCCACCCGGACCCCATATTCATAAGCGCCCCGCGCAACGGCCTCGTTGCCCGAGAGCAGTTCCTTGCTCAAATGATGCCTCCCCTACATGCTTACGATACCGCGCCGCAAGGGGGGCAGGTCAAAAGGGGCGGGAGACGAGAATCAGGATGACTGCGGATGGCCAAGCGGAGGGGGCGGGGCGTCCACATGCGCCGGTGTGCCAGCCAGGTGCTCCCGCCACCATCGTTGGACCGCCAGGAACGCGAACCCCGACACAACTCCGAACGCGGAACCTGCGATGACGTCTGAGGGGTAGTGCATCCCGAGATAAGGCCGCGAGTAGCAGGTGAGGAGCGTAAACGGTATCAGCGCCGCGAGCCAGATGGGGCGGCGGGCTCCGAGCAGCACGGACACAAGCCAGGCGTAATGGGCGTGGCCGGACGGAAAAGAACTCGTGTACCACAACGGCCCCACCTGCCGCACACCATCGAGCGCAAGGAAGGGCCGCTCGCGGAATCCGTAAAGCGCCACAAGCTCAAACAGAAGGCGGTCCGCCAGGAGGAGCGCGACGCCGACGGCAGCCCATTCCTTCCAGCGCCCCCTGGGCGCTCCGACGAGTGTGCCCAAGACCAGCATCGCCAGCAGAAGACCGTGCTCTCCGAGGTACGAGATCGGATACAGCACGGCATCGAGCGCAACGCAGTGGTGCCCGTTCATCCAGAATAAGGTGCGTACATCCCAAGCCATCAAAGGGGTTCTCCCCTCTGTTCCTCGGAGCCCACTATTCGCCCGCCCTCACCGCTAGCGAGACCCCAGGATCCTGCGCGTGACTAGACACCGATATGCTCTATCGACGGATTATATCACGATGGGTATGCAAAGAAACCGCGCCAAACCTCTCTTCATCGCTCCTATGAGGGGCGCACGCACAACTGGAGTGGTATAATGAGGTAGCGCGGAGGCGCGGCCCGTTGATTTTCGAATGGGATCCTCACAAAGCGGGGCTGAACGAAGCGAAACATGGGGTGCGGTTTGAAGAAGCCGCGAGCGCCTTGGCCGATCACTTGTCGCTGACGAACCCGGATCCGTTGCACTCCGAAGAGGAAGACCGGTTTGTCACGTTTGGGATGTCTTCACGGCAGCGCGTGATCGTTGTCGTTCATACAGCGCGAGAAGGCCGAATTCGGCTGATAGGTGCACGCGTAGCGACACCGCGTGAAGTGAGAGCATATGAGCACAACCCTTGATCCGGACATGCTGGCTGAATATGAGTTTGAAGGTGGAGAGCGCGGCAAGTTCGCCGCGGACTACGCGCACGGCACAAACATCATAATCTTGGAACCGGAACTGATGGACGTTTTTCCGGACAGTGAAAGCGTCAACGCGGCGTTGCGCCCATTAGCGAACCTGATTCGGTCTCGAACCCTGTCGACTGCTCCATCCGCGAAGACTTAGCCGGCGCGGCTCAATCGGCCGCCTTCTTCGCTCCACGCTATAGCGCCCGTAGCCCCAGTTCGGCTTCGATCTCGACCAGAAGCTTGCGGTCCTCGTGCGTGAAATTGTGCCTCTTCAGGAGGTCCGGCCGGCGCTCCAACGTCAGGCGCATACTCTCCTTCCTGCGCCAGCGGCGGATCGCCTCGTGGTTGCCGCCCAGCAGAATCTCGGGTATCCTCCACCCCCGATACTCCGCCGGCTTGCTGAAATGCGGGTATTCGAGCAGCCCCTCGCTGAACGATTCTTCTTCGAACGACTCGCCGCGGCCCAGCACGCCCGGGATGAGCCGCGCCACGGAGTCCACGATCGCCATTGCCGCAATCTCGCCACCGGTGAGCACATAGTCGCCGATAGAAACCTCGTCGGTCACCAGATGTTCCCGCACCCGGTCATCCACGCCTTCGTAACGCCCGCAGAGGATGACCAGGCGGCCGCACGCGGCGAACTCCTCGGCTTTGCGCTGCGTATAGGGCTTGCCGCCGGGCGTGGTGAGCACTACACGCGCGCCGGTTTCGCCCGCCGTCAGGTCCTCCACGCAACGGAAAATCGGATCCGGGATCATCACCATGCCGGCCCCGCCGCCGAACGGCGTGTCGTCCGTCTGGTGGTGTTTATCCGTGGTGTAATCGCGCAAATTCACCGCGCGCAGATCGAGCAAGCCCTTGTCCCGGCCGATCTTGAGCATCGAGTTGTTCAGCACGCCGTCGAGCATCTCGGGGAAGATGGTCACTATGTCTACACGCAGCCTCGCGGCAGTAATCGCGTTGACCTCGTTCTTCTCGATCGGGCAATCATTCATACTGCAATTGTAGACCGCCTGCGCCCGCGCCAGGCTGCACCATGAGGAACCGGAATCTGTATGCAACCTATCGTGAACCTGTGGAACGACTCGGAGGCCGCCGCGCTCGGCGACGTCGATATCCTCGCCTATGTGTCCCGTCTGCTCGGCGCGGATCCCAGCCTCGTCGTCTGGGGTGGAGGCAACACATCCATCAAGACCAGTGAGACGGATTTCCGAGGCCGCCACGTCGCGGTGCTCCGCGTGAAAGGCAGCGGCAGCGACCTCAAGGCCGCCAAGCCCGCCGATTTCCCTGCGGTTTTCATGGACGACCTGCTGCCGCTGCTCAACCGCGGCGCGATGAACGACGAGGAGATGGTCTCGTGGGTGAACCACTCCCTCCTCGAACCGAACTCGCCGCGCCCGAGCATTGAGACGCTCCTCCACGCCTTCGTGCCCGCGAAATGCGTTCTGCACAGCCACGCTGACGCCATCGTGGCGCTCACCAACAACGAACGCGGCGAAGAGGTTATCCGCGAGGTATTCGGCGAAGACCTTGGCGTCATCCCGTACATTCGGCCCGGCTTCCGGATGTCTCAGATGGTCGGCGAGGCAGCCCGCAAAAACCCGGCGCTGAAAGGCGTCGTCCTGATGAACCACGGGCTGGTCACATGGCATGACGACCCGCGCGAAGCCTATGCGCTGCACGTGGAAATGGCGAACCGCGCCGTTGCCGGCATCCGGCATCCTGCATTCAGCATTCAGACTCCAGAGTCCGTCCTGGATGCTGAATGCAGGATGCAGAATGCTGCGTCTCTCGCGCCGACGCTGCGCGGCCTTCTGGGCGCGGACAAGCGCGTGGTGATGCGGTACGACGACTCCGAAGATGTCCTTCGGTTCGTGAACTGGGACCGCGCGCCGGAAGCGACCCGGAAGGGCGCCGCCACGCCGGACCACATCCTCAGCAGCAAGCGCCGTCCGATGTGGGTGATCGCGGACAACCCGGCCGACATCGAAAGCCTCCGCACCGCCGCGCGGGAAGGCCTGGAGGACTGGCACCGCGATTACCGCCAGTGGTACGAAACGTTCAACTCCGGCGAGGAAATGCTGCCGCCGTACCCCCGCGTCATACTCGTGAAGGGATTGGGCATGTTCACCGCGTGGGACAACTCGGCCAGGGCCGTTATCCCGGCGGATATCTACCACCATACCATCTCCATCATCGAAGCGGCGGAAAGCATCGCCCCGTACCGAAGCCAGTCCGACGCCGACGCCTTCGCCTCGGAATACTGGCCGCTGGAACTCTACAAGCTCACGCTCGCGCCGCCGGAAAAGGAACTCGCCCGGCGCGTGGCGCTGGTGACGGGCGCCGCCGGCGCGATCGGCGCGGGCATCGCGCGCAAGTTCGCCGCCGCGGGCGCACACGTAATCTGCGCCGATCTCGACCTGCCGAAAGCGCCATCGCTGGCTTCTGACATCACCGCCGCGAACAAGGCGAACCCCGCGTTGGCCGTCGAAATGGACGTCACGAGCGAGCCGTCGGTCCAGGCAGCGTTCCGGCAGATCGCTCTGGCGTACGGCGGCATCGACATTCTCGTTTCCAACGCCGGCATCGCGCATAGCTGCCCCATTGACTGTCTGGAACTCGCCGACTGGCAGCGAAGCCTCGATGTGAACGCCACCGGCCATTTCCTGGTAGCGCGCGAAGCGCTGCGGATGATGAAGCAGCAGGGGACCGGTGGAAGCCTTGTTTTCATCGCGACCAAGAATGTCACCTCGCCCGGAAAGGACTTCGCGGCCTACAGCGCGGCGAAATCCGCCGAGGCGCAATTGGCGAAGGTTCTGGCGCTGGAGGCGGGCCCGTTCGGCATCCGCAGCAATATGGTTAATCCGGATGCGGTATTCGAGGGCAGCGGATTATGGTCGGACGAGGTGCGGGAGCAGCGTGCGAAGGCGCAGGGTATCCGGCCGGAGGAAATCGAGGAGTTCTATCGGAAGCGCAACATCCTGCAGGCGAACGTAACGGCCGAGGATGTGGCGGAAGCGGCGTTGTTCCTGGCATCGGACCGCAGCGCCAAGACGACGGGCGCGATGATCCCGGTTGACGGCGGGATCAAGGACGCGTTTCCTCGGTAGCGCTCAGGAGCCCGTGGCCGGCGGCCACGGCAGGGAACGCAGCACCTCCGTGTCTGAGAAACCGCAGTCCAGACAGGCAGGCACGTCCGAACCGCCCTCGATCGGGGGGACGAAGGCGTGCTCAACCGGGCGGTGGCACTGGCTGCACCATCGCCATTTCTCATCCACGAGGAAGCGGTAATAGTCGCGAGCCATATGCTTCCAGTGGTACAGGGCGGGTCTCATGATCCCATCCTCCGTTGGAAGACCCCTGTTGGCGTCTTCCCTCCACAGGATATATACCACACTGGGGCGCGCCATCAAACAGTTAGCGGACGGACATTGGATGCGCCATTCGCCCACTTCCGCCCGTCGGCCAAAGCGGTCGGATAGCCCTGTCGGTTGGTCGATCCGCCGATTCCAAACGCCGCCTATGCGCTCGTTACAACCGCGGCGTCCGCCGTCGGACGGTTCCCCGTTCCCGTCTAAACCTGCGTCAGTCGGTGCGCCACTCGTTCACGGTGCGTCGGGCAAGGGAACACGCGTGGAATACGGCTCGCGGCCGCTATGCCGGGGGCCCTTCGTTTGGGCGAGCGCCCGGGAAGGTAAACATGTAAGCAAGGGAGAAGAAAAATGTTGATCAACCATAGTCGGATCCTGGCGGTCGTGGTCCTGGCGGGCCTGGCCACCGGATGCAGCAGTTCGAGCAGCCTGTTCAAGCCCAGCGTGGCCGACCAGAAGAAGCTGGGCGACCAGGCCGCCGTGGACCTCGAAAAACAGAGCAAGATGGTCGCCGGACCGCGCCTAGCCCGCGTGGAGCACGTTGGACAGAGGCTTGTGAACGCCCTGCCGTCCAACGACCGCAAGACGTGGGATTTCCGGTTCCACGTCATCGACAGCAAGGAGGTCAATGCCTTCGCGCTTCCAGGCGGCAACATGTTCATCTACACCGGCCTGCTCGACCGCATCAAGACGGACGATGAACTGGCCGCGGTGATGGGGCACGAGATGACGCACGTCCGTAAGGAACACTGGGCCAATATGGCCGCGAAAGACCAGGAGCGCTCGGCCGGGCTTGGAATCCTCCTGGGCGTTACGAGGGCCAGCCGCGACTGGTACAACGTGGCCGGGGTGGCTAATTCCCTGGTGAACCTCCGGTACTCCCGCAAGGATGAGGATCAGGCGGACGAAGGCGGCCTGAACAACATGGTCGCCGCAGGGTACAGACCCAGCGGTATGCTGGACCTGTTCCACACCCTGGAAGTGGCGGCCAGGGAGGGCAGCACGCCCACCTTCCTGCGCGATCATCCGCTGACCTCCACACGCATAGCCAAAACGAAGCAGCGCATCGCCAGGATGAATCGCTGACGCATAGAGGGCGAGATAAGGGGAAGGCGCAACGACGCGCTTTCCCCTCCCACTTTGGTGCCCGCCACCGCACAAATCCACGTAGCTCTGACGCCTGCTCCCGTCCCTCAGCCTTTACCCCTCAGCCCTCGAATCACGTCCAGGTTCCGCCTGTCGTCGTCCGGGTTGTTCTTGGGGGTCTCGAGGATGAACGGAACATGCGCGAGGCGTGGGTCGTTCACAAGCGCGCGGAACGCATCGGGGCCGATCTGCCCCTCCCCGATGTCCTGATGAACGTCAGATTTCCCACCCAACGCCTTGCGGTTGTCGTTGGCGTGGATGCAAAGCAGGCGGTCGAGGCCCACCAGCGCATCGAACTCGTCGATCATCGCCGTTGTGCCTTCGGCGCTGGAGATGTCGTATCCCGTGGCCCATACGTGGGCGGTGTCGATACAGATGGCAACGCGGTCCGCCACGGGCCCGCACAACTCGAGAACGCTCTCCAGTTCCTCGAAGCGCGAACCAACCAGTTTCCCCGATCCATTGGTCGTCTCCAGGAGCACGGTCGTGCCGCTCCCGTCCTCGGAAAGCACCTCGACCAGCGCGGCCGCCACGCGCCGGATGCCGGCGTCCATCCCTGCCCCGAGGTGGCTGCCGATATGGCTGTTCACGTACTCGCTGCCGCTGCGCTCGGCCTGCGCCAGTGCGTCGCGTAGCATCTGCTTTGAGCGGCCCCAGTTGAAATCGTCAGGCGATGCGAGGTTGATGAGGTAGGGCGTGTGCAGCACGCACGGCTTCATGTCCAGGCGTTCTCGCTCGGCGCAGAAAAAGGCACAGTCGGCCTCCTTCCACGCGGTCCCCTTCCAGGCGCCGGGGTTGCCACTGAAGATCTGGAGGCAGTTGCAGGTGGCGTCCTCGGCCCATTTCAATGAGCCGCGGAGGCCGCCCGACAGCGGCGCGTGGACTCCGAAGCGTTCAGGTAGGGCGCTCAAATCGTCTTCCCGCTCTCTGCCGCCGCGGGCGCCTTGGCCGTCGCAGGCTTCTTCATCGACTGCGCGAAAAGGTTGATCGCCGCCAGGATGAGGAAGATCGCGAACACGCGCTTCAGTATCTGCGGGTTCAGGCTGAGGTTCATCCGCGACCCTACCACGTTGCAGACCGCAAACCCGATGGCGACCCACAATACGATGCGCCAGTCTATCTGGCCCGCACGGTGGAAAGTGATCACGCCGGGAAGCGCGACCGGTAGCACAACGATCGCCAGGGAAGTCGCCGCCGCCCTGTGCGGGTCCATCTTCATCAAAATCGTGAAGATGGGCAGCATGATCAGCCCGCCTCCGATCCCGAACAACCCGCTGGCCACCCCAGCAATTGCGCCCACACACAATAGTCCCACCGCCGACTGAAGCCACATCTTCGCTCATCCCCCCTGTGAAAACATCGTTTCATTCAGTATGTATCCGCAATCGCCCCGCCGTATCGGGCACGGGAGTTGCTATCAATACCGCAACGAACAAAGGCTCCGCCGATGGCGGAGCCCAGGGTAACCGGAAGGAGGCAGGTCAGCGGCAGCGACGGGTGTTATCGGCGAAGGCCAGGATCGCATCGGCGAGGTCCCCGGCGGAGGGGTTGAACTTTCCGGCGGCCATCCGGCGGCGAACCTCCCGCACTTTGTCCAAACGAATATCCGGTAGCGCGGCGTAAGCTGCGCGAGCGCGCAGGGCCTGTTCCGCCGGAATCGCCGGCGCGGTTGTGGCCGCCACAGCGCCACGGTCCCCGATAATCGCCCCGTCATGTGTGTAAATCACGTGCTTCTCCCCGCTCTGGCGCCCGCGGCGGCGCCGTCCCGTCTGCTCACACTAACAGTTTCGACGGTGCAGCGCCGAAACTTGAGCGGGATTCACATCTGTACCACATTTCCGGAGAATTCTCACAAGACTTTTTTCAGCCGGCCAAATCCCATGCCTCCTCGCCCAGGCGACGCATGGCCAGCGACTGCTGCCAACGGTCGGACGTCTCGCGCCCCTGCGCGTCCACGATGCCGTAAGTCGGCGGCCCCAGTTCGCTGACGAACGGCAGGATATCGCCGGGAACCGCAGCGCGCTTCCAGTGCGCCATCGCGATGGTCCAGAGCCGTACAAAATCTCGAGCCGGCCCGGACAACCCGTCGCCGACATCCACCTGGATCTGCTGGCCGTTGGAGACGCGCGCGTGGAATGACGAAACGCGCTCCAGCACCGGCGCGAGGTGCTCCTCCGTCATCGCCGTGAACTCGGACCCGACGGCGAAGTGCGAGAGGTCCGCGCAAAAACGCACGTCCGGCACGCGCCGGACCAGTTCCCACACACGGAAGAGGTTCTCAGTCACGGTACCCCGGTGCGTCTCCACGAAAACGGGCAGCCCCACGTCATCGGATAGCGCCATCAGGTCCCGGACCAGCGCCTCAATCTCATCGTCGGTGTTGTAAGGCCCTTCCACGTGGCAGTTGGCATAATCCGCCCCCAGCGAGACCGCGTGTTTGAGTTTGCCCTCAAAACCGGTGATATTCCCGCTCCGCGCGCCGTATCCGAGGCGCAGCCCGTGCCGGCCAAGCGTATCCCTTATCTCCGGGCCGGTCTTCTCGTCAGGCCAGCACTCGACCGCTTCGAAACCGGCCTCCGCCACGCGACGGAATTTCTCGTCCAGGCTCCATTCGGGACCGCCGCGGGGCAGTTCGATCAGCGCCCACATCGCGTGGGTCGGTCTCAGGCGCGGCGGGTTGGCACTACCATCGTTCAGACGGCTCGGCATAAGTGACTCCTTGATCTGTGTTAGTCGGAGTCACAACACAGCATGCCTGCGCCGGGTTCAAGGGAGGCGCGGAGGCAGAAATCAGGCCTATGCAGGGAGGCTCACGGGAGGCCCGGCGCCGCCACGATGTTCGCCCGCACTTCGTTCCAGGGGCGGGCGGCCGCGTGACCGTCGCAGTAGACCGATACCGTGAGGCCGTCCCACTCCATGTAGGCGGGACGTCCCTGCGGCGGCGAATGCCACGGCAGCACGTCCGTGATCAGCACCACGCGCGTCGGCCGCGCAACTACCGACGTCGGACGGGCGGCCAGGGCAGAGTTCTCGGGCTTGGGATAGGGGTTCTCGTCCACCACCCGCGCGTACATATCGCGATAGAAATAACTGGCGCCGCCGTCTTTCCAGAACGGGCGGGCGGGGCCGGTCATCCAGTAATCGCTGAACTTGAGATTCAGGCCGGTGTCCGAGGGGCAGCGCCATATCTCGCGGGCCGCGCCGTACGGAGAGACGGCCTCGATAATGCCGGGCGTGCCTTCGATGAACGGTCCGAATGACGCGTACTGCGGCGTGTTCCATTCGTTCCACGCGGCGGGGAAGGTGTCATTCCAGTCGTCCGCGTACGCGCGGATAGCGACGCCTATCTGTTGCAGGTTTGAGAGGCAGACGGCACGATCTGCTTTCGTACGTGAACGCGATAGAACAGGCAGCGCGATGCCCGCCAGAATGGCGATGATCCCGCTCACCACCAGCATCTCCAGCAGTGTGAAGCCGGCCCGGGCAGTAGGCAGGAGGCAGGAGACAAAAGAGGGTGTCCCGCGCACCGAACCCCGATTCCTCATATACAATCTGCAGTACCTCCGCGCTACCTCCACGTTCCTCTGCGTCCTCCGCGTCCTCTGCGCTGAACTCCTACGTCCAGGACTACTGAAGCAAGATCGATGCCCGGTGTTGTAACCTCGCGATTCGCGCCGCCGTATCGGCTTTGGACGCGCTGGTGGCATCGCGTCATACACTATTGCCGATGGCTACCCAGGCCGCGACGCGGCGAAAGGACGGTTTACCACACATGGGTTATTCTGTCGTACTCATTGCTCTGGCAGTGGTTTTCACCATCGTCACCTACAACCGGTTGGTCGCGCTTCGAAACCGCGTGAAGAACGCGTGGGCGCAGGTGGACGTGCAATTGAAGCGCCGCCACGACCTCATTCCGAACCTCATCGAGACGGCGAAGGGCTACATGGCCCACGAGGCCTCCGTGCTCGAAAGCGTCACCCAGGCGCGCAATCAGGCCATGGGGGCGAGCGGCGTCGCCGGCGCCGCGCAGGCTGAGAACGCTCTCACACAGAGTCTGCGCTCGCTTTTCGCCGTCGCCGAGGCCTATCCGGACCTGAAGGCCAACACCAACATGCTCGCCCTGCAGGAGGAGCTTTCCAGCACGGAAAACAAGATCGCGTTCGCCCGCCAGTTCTACAACGACTCCGTGATGGGCTACAACAACTCCATTCAGCAGTTTCCCGGCAACTATTTCGCGGGCATGTTCGGCTTTCACGAGGAAGCGCTCTTCCAACTTGAAGACCCCGCCGAACGGGAAGTGCCCCAGGTTAAGTTCTAGGTTCCAGGAGAATTGAATGTCTGACAACACACACGAATCCGCCGGTTTTCACCACCTGGCCATGAAGGTCTGGGATTTCGACGCCACCCTGTCCTTTTACCGCGAAGCGCTCGGTTTCATCCCGGCGTACTCGTGGGGCGCGGACGAACGCGCTGCCGGGGGAACCGATTCACGAGCGGCCTTCCTGGACGGAGGAAACGGGAACTACATGGAGATCTTCGCCGGCGGCAGTCGACCGCCGACCGAGGAGCCTCCGGAAGGTGTCCTCCTACATATCGCGCTCCGCGCGCAGGATTGTGACGCCGCCCTCACACGCGCCCGCACCGCTGGAGCGAAGGTCACGATGGAGACGGCGGACATACCGGTCGCCGGAACGCCGCCGACCACCGTCCGCATCGCCTTCATCAAGGGCCCGGACAACGAAATCATCGAGTTCTTCCAGAACGATTTGCTCCGTTAGGGTATCGGGTGCGGGGTCCAGGGTCTAGCCACTCAACCCTACACCCTGGACCCCATACCCTAGACCCTTGCCATGTACGATCAGATTGCCGCGAACAAACGGGACTCCGGATTGCTGCTCATCGGCGTGATGCTGCTTCTGCTGGGCATCGGCTACGTTTTCGCGCGCGCCGAGGGCCTTCCTGTTGAGTTCGGCCTCTTTGCCGCCGCTTGCGTCGGCGTGGTCGCGTGGTTGACGGCCTATTTTGGCGGAAGCTCGATGCTCCTCGCGGCGAGCAGCGCACGGCAGATATCGCACGAGGACGCACCGCAGCTCTTCAATGTCGTTGAGGAGATGTCGATCGCGGCCGGGCTGCCGATGCCGAAGGTGTACATCATCGATGACTCGGCGCCCAACGCGTTCGCCACGGGCCGCAGCCCGGAGACCGCCAGCCTCGCCATCACTACCGGCCTGCTGGAGAAACTCAGCCGCGATGAGCTTCAGGGCGTGATGGCGCACGAGATGTCGCACGTCCGCAACTTTGACACCCGGCTCATGATGCTCCTGGCCGTGCTCGTCGGCGGCATCGTGCTCGCGGCGGACGCCTTCTGGCGCATCAGCTATTTCGGCGGCGGACGGCGGCGAGACAGGGACAGCGACGGCGGCGGGCAGTTGCAGCTGCTCTTCATGGTACTCGCGATCGCCCTGGCGATCCTGGCCCCCATCTTCGCCAAGATGCTCGAAATGGCGGTCTCCCGCCAGCGCGAATACCTGGCCGACGCCAGCGCCGCGCTCATCACTCGCTATCCGGCGGGGCTCGCCGCAGCCCTTGAAAAGATCAGCGCCGACCCCGAGCCGCTGGAGGCCGCCAATCGCGCTACCCAGCACCTCTATATCGTGAATCCGCTCAAGGGCGCCACGCAGAAGGCCGCCGGCCTGTTCGATACCCACCCTCCCATTGAGGAGCGCGTAAGAAGGCTGCGCGCGATGGAAAGCCATCCGGCATAGAGTTCCGGGTTTCGAGTTCCGGGTTCCGAGTTCCGGGTTCCGAGTTCCGGGTTCCGGGTTCAGGGTTCAGGGTTTCGGGTTCCGGATTCCGATCACACGGTACGACCGGCGTCCCGCCGGTCATTCACCCGGTGGGCCCGCAATCAATCTCCCACCGGGTGCGCTTCGCGCTTGTTGTCGACGAGTTTCTTTGCTCCGCTCAGAATGACAAAGGCCAGGACCCTCCGCACCTTTCCCCGTGTTAGGCCTATATTGAGACGTAAGGCTCGGAACCCGGAACTCGAAACTCGAAACCCAAACATGCCCAAACACGAATACAACGGCGCGCTCATAACCGCCATCGAACCCGGCAGCATCGCCGATGAAGCCGGCTTGGAACCGGGCGACCGCATCCTCAAGATCAACGGCGAGGAACTGCGGGACGTTCTGGACTACCAGATGCACGCCTATGACGAAGACGTGGACCTGGAGGTCGCGCGCGGCGACCAGGCCGAACTCATCCAGATCGAGAAATACGCCGGCGAGGGACTCGGCCTGGAACTGGGCGATGTGGTGTTTGACGGCGTCAAGCAGTGCACCAACCGCTGCGTTTTCTGTTTCATCCATCAGAACCCGAAGGGCATGCGCGAGACCATCTGGGTGAAGGACGATGATTACCGCCTCTCCTTCCTGGAGGGCCATTTCGTCACGCTCACGAATCTGTCCGATGTCGAATGGCGCCGCATCGTGGACGAGCGGATGTCGCCGATGCGGGTCAGCGTTCACGCCACGGACCCGGCCGTGCGGCAGAAGATGATCCTCCACAAAAACGCCGGCAAGGTGATGGAGCAGATCCGGGAACTCGTTTCGGTCGGCATCACGGTCCACTGCCAGGTGGTCCTGTGCCCCGGCTGGAACGACGGCGAGGTGCTGCGCCGCACGGTCTATGATCTCGCCCCGTTGTACCCGGGCGTGGAATCGCTGGCCATCGTGCCCGTGGGCCTCACGAAATACCGCAAGAACCTGCCGGACCTCGTTCCCGTAACCCCGGAGATAGCGCGCGACGTCATCAAGACGGTTGGCGGCTACCAGCGCGATCTCAAGCGCACCATCGGCAGCCGCTTCGTTTATCTGGGCGATGAGTTCTACCTCCAGGCCGGGATTGCGCTTCCGAAATACACGGAGTACGAAGGCTATCCGGCTCTGGATGACGGCGTGGGAACGTGCCGCTGGTGGGACCATCGTTGGCGCAACGCCCGCAAGAACCTGCCGGAAGGCATCGCCAAGCCGCGCCGCGTAACGGTTGTGACCGGCGAAATGGCCGGGCCGTTCCTCCAGAAATCGGTGGACCGCCTGAACGAGATCGCGAACGTGGATGCAACTCTAATCCCGGTGAAAAACGAGTTCTACGGAGGCGGCATCAATGTGGCCGGCCTCGTCACCGGATCGGACATCGTCACCGCCCTTGCCGGGACGGATGTGGGACAGGAGACGATCGTGCCGGAGATCATGGTCCGCCAGGGCCGCTTCCTCGACGACGTGACGCTGGAGGACATTCAAAGGGCCACCGGCCGCCCGGTCCGCGTGGTAAGCACGGATCCCGCCGGCCTCATCGATGGGGTGTTAGGACTGTGACGCGGCCACAAAGGGATCGATGAAGCGCACTCCCTCGACGGTGCGGTCGTTTTGGAAGTCTTCGCTGTAAAGCACCGTGGCGCCAGCTTCTCTGGCTGCTGCCCAGATGAGCGCATCCCAGAAGGAGAAGCCATAATTGGGCATCGCATCCAGGGCAAGAAAAGTCAGCGATGCTGTCAGCGGGACTACGGTGGCAGCGCTCGCAAGAAGGTAGACCATTTCGCTCGCCACCGTGTGGCTAAGTGCCGGCGGCTTCATCGGACGCGTAGCGACCGAGTAGAACTCATTCAGAACCTGCACGCTCACCACAAGGGAACCGCTATCGCGGAGCAGTTCCAATAACGCGAGGGCCGCGTCGTGTTTGGCCCCGGCGTCCGGATCAGCCGAGTAGACCAGGACATTGGTGTCAACGAAGCTCGCGTTTGCGGTCGGCCACACGATCGTGAATCTCCTCGCGAGTGGGGTATGGCGGCCCCCCGAGGGGAACCCCCTGCCTGAAACGGCCTATCAACCGCTCTAGCGCTTCTCGACGCTCGGCTGGGCCCACTTCGGCCGACTGCGCGAACGTCACCAGGACACGGGCATCGTCCCGGGCGAAACTTGGCTTCTCGTCCAACTCGACCTTGCCGTCTCGGTATGTGCCTTCCACTGTCAGCAGTCCCATGGGCAAACCTCTTGATTCACATGATACGCTGACGGGTGTTCAATGTACAACAGCAAGAACTCGTTGAAGCCGCACCAAACCTCCTCTGGTTGATGGTAGGTGCGCTTGCGCCTGCGATCCTTCTCGTTTCACTGCGGGATCTGTTTGACGGCGAAATGAGAGTGGGGAAACGGGGGAATGGACTCATTCCCTCATTTCCCCACTTTCCCCGTTTCCCTTGCCCGTCCCACGGGAAAGGCCGCGAGCGTATCTTATGGTCAAGGGTAGCGCGGGCTAATGGTGCGTATCAAACGATCAATCGGCCTGATTTGTCTACGCCGTACCACTGACGCCCCATTCCCCATCCCCTCCTCCGTGTTGACGCTCACAGACACCGGGGCGTACAATATAGCGTGTGGGGCGCCCCGGCGGGCGCCCCCATTTTACATACGTCCGCTCGGAGGAGCCCCCTGATGGAAAACGTCCTGTTGTCGGATCCAGGCTACGGCGAAGCTCGGCTCGCCAACGCCCGCGCAAAAGGCCAATATGAAGCCCTCGCGCAAGCCCTGCAAAAGGGCGCGGATTCCGTGCTGGACGCTGTCGGCGAATCGGGCCTCCGGGGACGCGGAGTCGGCTGGCCCGTCCACGACAAGTGGCTCACATACCGCAAATCGCCCACGGAAACGAAATACCTCATTTGCAACGCCCACGAAGGCGAGCCCGGCAGTTTCAAGGATCGGGCGCTGCTGGAGCGCTTCCCGCACAAAGTGTTGGAGGGCATTCTCCTCGCAGCCTTCGCCGGCGGCGCCACGAAGGGCATCTACTACACCGATGAGAACCACGATGACGCCCTCTCCGCGATCAACAAGGCTATGGACGAAGCCCGTGAGGCCAACCTCCTGGGCGCGAACATCCTCGGATCCGGTTGGGACTTCGAAATCGAGGTCGCCGTCTTCAACAGCTCGCAGTTCCCGAACTACGTGAACGTCAGCGGCGAAGAGACCGCCATCTGCGAGTTTCTGGAAGGCCGGCGTCCGCTCCCGCGGCAGAAGCCCCCTTACGCCGTCGAGGCCGGCCTCCGCGGCAAGCCAACACTCGTCCACAACGTTGAAACGTTCGCCCAACTCCCCGCCATCATCCGCAACGGCGCCCGTTGGTTCAGGTCGATGGGCACAGCGGCCACCCCGGGCACGCTGCTGATGAGCCTGATGGGCCCCGTCAACAACCCGGACGTCTACGAGGTTGAGGCCGGCACCAGCCTCCGCTACCTCATCGATACGCTGGGCGGCGGGTTGATCGAGAACCGGGCGCTCAAGGCCGTCGCGCCGGGCGGACCGGCGTCCGAGTTCATCCTCGGCAGCGCCGCCGATGTCGCCATCGACTACGCCCCGCTCGAGGCGGTTGGCACGCGCCTCGGCGTCGGCGCGGTGTGGGTCATCCCGGCCGGCACGTGCATGGTCGAGGAATGTCTCAAAATGTCGCGCTGGTACGAGCGCATGTCCTGCCGCCAGTGCACCGGCTGCGGCATGGGAAGCAGCGTCATCTTCAGCAACCTCGGCGATATCCGGCGCGGCGTGGTCGGCGTGGAGTACCTCGACTACCTGGCCAGCGTCTGCGAATGGATGCCGGGAAACGGCATCTGCGAATTCGTCGACCGCGTGCCGCGCCACATATTGAGCGCCATGAACCTCTTCCCCGAGGATTTCCTGCAGCACCTCAAAGAAGGCCGCTGCGCGGACGGCTCATTCAGCCTCGTCAACAAGAAGTTCTTCGACCCAACGGCGGTCCTGCAAACCGGCGATGAGGACATGCCGATCAGGCCTTAGCGCCGGAACTGACTTGTGAGCACCTGGAGATGAGGTTTCGAAATCAGGAACCCATTTCCCAGGTTCTCAAGTCTATAACCTCAATACTCGAATGACTTCATACGAAACAACCGACGATCTGAAGAATCTGCCGATCCACGACAACGGCGAGCCGCTTGTGGATTTTCGCACCTGCGGCGCGGTGTTCGCGCCGCGCCACAGCGTGTTCCCGTTCCCGCGGCTGCCGCTTCTGCGTTGGGGCGTCGTGGCCAGGCTCGTCGAGGTGGTGAAAGCGCTTCCCGTCGGCTGGACGCTGCACATCAACGAGGGCTTCCGGCCCATCGAGGTCCAGCGCCTTCAGTTTGAGGCGGGCCGGCGTCGCTTCGAATCGATGTTCCCGGACATGGATCCCGCTGAACGCGCCGCACTGCTCGAGGATTTCACCGCGCCGCCCGACGTCCCCGAGGTCCCGCCGCCGCACAGCACCGGCGGCGCATTGGACATCCGGCTGCTGGATGCTAACGGCGAGGAGGTAGACCTTGTCTCGCCGTTCGCGCGGGACGATACCTTGCACGTCGCCGCGTGGGATGCGCCCGTTTCACCTGAAGCGCGCGCGAACCGCGAGATACTGGGGGCCGCAATGGCAGCCGGCGGCATCACGAACTACCCCGCAGAGTACTGGCACTGGAGTTATGGCGACCAGGGCTGGGCCCACCGCGGCGGCCACCCCGCCGCGATCTACGGACGCCTGGACTACACGATTGCCGGCCTTGAGGCGATGACCGGCATACTCGCAAACCGCGAGAATCCCCTGCACGACTGGCCCGTGGACCTCCCAAAGGAAATCATCACATAGCAGACGGCCGGGGGCAGGGAGCCAGGGTTCTCCCCTGACCCCCAGCCGTTGCGGCACACCCTGCGTCAGTCTTCTTCCCAGCTCTTCGGGCTGAAGCCGGTGACCACACCCTTAACGTTCTGAAGCGCTTCGTCGTAATGCAGAACGGTGCCGTTGCCGTTGAAAGATACGGTCTTCCCGGCCAGGGAACCGTACACGTTCCCGGAGGTGCCGGCGCCGTTCAGCACGATGTCGGCTTCAGGGGCGTACACGGCCGCGGAAAGCGCCCCGTTGCCGGAGATGCTCACGCTGGTGCAGGTCGGCGTGCCGTAGAGGATGAGATCGCACGGCCGCGCCAGCCTGCCGGTCATATCGTTGTTGTTCACGATGCCGTTGCCGCCAATGAACATGCTGCCTGTAACGTAAAGGTACACGCGACCGCTGGTGGTGACGATGCTGTTACCGGTCAGGCTGATCGAATCGCAATAGTACGTGCCCGCAGGGATGGCCAGCGAGCCGGTGATGGCATTCCTGCCGCCATTGATCCTCGAAATCGGGATGGCGTCGCCCGGAATGGCCACATCGGGCATAGTGGCGGTTGCCGGGGCCGACAGTACGCTGCCGGATATGCGGCTGCGATCCAGCGTCACGCTGTTCAGATTCGTGCTTGGACCGTAGATCACGTTTCCGCCGCAGTGGCCGTTGTTCAAGATGGTGATGGCGCTGGGGTTCGTGGAATCCGTCCGAATGTCTCCCTTGGTGCCCACGTTGGTGCCGCCGTACGTACCGCCGCCCGTGGCGGGATCGGAGTTGTACGAGTCCGTTTCGCCGTTGGCCAGCGGAACGCCGTTACGGCCGAACGCCGCCGCGCTGAATGGTGTACCCCAACGCTTGTATGCTATCACCCGCACCTGCTTGGCCAACTTGCCCCGCCCGTTGGCGGCAGGGGAGTATCCATGCGCCGTCACCTGCAGGTAGTCACCCCCCAGTTCGATGATCGGATCCACCGTATAGGTTCCGATGGTGGTGGTCGCCCCGCCAACCGTTTCGACCAGCGGCTTATCGGTGAAATCCACCGGGCTGCCGGTGCAGCGCCACACAGGGTTCGTGTTCATCTGGTTCAGCGCGCGTTCGATACCGGCCTCCGCCAGATTCCGAACGATGAGCGTCTGGCCGCCCGCGCGCGTGGATTTCTGCTCCGATGTAGCCATCGTTGTCATCGCCACCCCCAGCGCGAGCACGATGACCATGAACGCCAGCGCCGCTATCATGGCGAACCCACGGCGCTTTCGATTGTGATTGATATCAGTCATTTTGTGTATCCTCTCGCGATGGGCAAAGTCAGACCTGTGGTGGGACGTTTACCGTCACGGAAGACGCCGCCGCCTCCCGACCCACAACAACGTTGGTGACCGTGGCCGCCGCGCCGTCGGTGGGTGATGCCGTGACGGAGTACGTCCCTTCCATCAGGCCATAAAGTTCAAAGGTCCCGATCGCGTCCGAAGTGGTGGAAATTACGATGGTGCCGACAGGGTAGGCGCCGGTGGTGCTGGTATACGTAGCCTTCACAACGGCATTTGGCACGCCCACGCCGTTGCGCATCACGCACCCGGGGATGCTTCCGCTGCGCATGTTCCGAAGCCGCACCCCGGTCACCGAGACGGGGCACTCGCCGCTGGCCCTGCCGGTACCCAGAATCTGCGTCTGGAAGTCGATGGAAGCGACCCTCGGGCCGGCGGTGGCGGCGACCGGCGTTCCGTCGCGATTTTTCAGTACAAGCGTGAACTGCTGGACATTGCGGGCTATTACCGCGGATCTCTCCGCCGAACGGTAGCTGGTTCGCGGCGAGTGCGCATCGTTGGTTACCACATTGACGGCCGGAACCACGGTTCGCCGCAGCGTCTGGTCCGCGGGATTGATGTAGTAGATAACAGTGTCCGTCACGATCGCCTGGGGCGTCGCCGTTCCGACCCCGTAGTACAGCAGACCGTAGGCGTCCTGCGAGGGAACCTGCAGAATCAAGCAGGCAGCCGGGCTCGGCCCGGAGGATGCCGTATAGGACACGCCGTCCACGATTGTGGAACTGAGAAATGCGGTTGCGCCGCGCGCGTCGGTGGCCATGCGGTCCAGCACCGTGCGCGTGCGAAGCTGCGCGTAGGTACGCGCCTGCTCGTTATGAAAGCCTCTGGTGCCTCCGACGTAAAGCCCGACGGCGGTGGCCATCAGACCGCCGGAAATAGCGGTCGCCACCACCGTTTCCATCAATGATACACCGTAACGGCCTATTCTGAATCGTTTCATCGTGCCCCGATTCCTCCCTGGGCGATGATGGTGCCCATAACCGCGTATCGCGGCTGCTTGTTGGGATCCGTCCAGCGCACGATGACGGTCACATGCTTGGCCGGGTACGTCGCGGTTGTGCCATTCGGGCCCAAGGTGGTGCTGGTGCCGTTCGAGTCGTTGGTGATGATTACACCGCCGCTGCCGCCGCTGAGATTGGCGAGGTTGGGGATCTGCCCCGGATAGCCGGCGTCACCCGGTCTTGAGGCATCGGAAGTCCCATCCGCCTTCAGAAAGCGGGCTTCCTGCGTCCCGGCCGGGGTCGGCGCCTTTATGATGGTCTGCAACGTCGCGAAGGGGATGTTGCGCACCAGTTCGATCTCGAGCTGCGCTGCCTGGTAGGCCTGGGCCATGTTCCTGGCATCGGAGTTGCCAACCGTGCTGATGGCCACCAGGTAAAATGCCGATACGATTCCCACTACGGTAAGGACGATCGCGCACAGAACCTCCACAAGCGTGAAGCCCCGGCGTTTCCCTCGGTGAATTGCAGCATGGCCGCTTCGGCGCGGCGCGCCTGAATCCGGTTTTCTCAAGGCAGCCTCCTTTACAGGCTCTATAGTCGCGGGCGATCCCTGGTGAGCGCCACGGGGAACGCAGATCACTGCAGGACCGGATCCGTTGCGGTGGCGGGGGCCCCGTTGTTCACAACGGATCGAATTGCGCCGCTCGCGTCGATGAAGAACGAACGCCGGCCGGTTGTCCCGAATTGAATGGGGCACGCGGTGATGGCGTAGTTGCTGGCGTCGCCGCCGCCCGCGAAAGCGTATCCGGACTTCTGCCCTGACGCGAGAATCGGGTCCAGTTCCGGTGGCACGAGCGCCCCCAGGTCCTGGATATGGGAGGGATAGGCGTAGTTCCCGCCCACGTTCCGCAGCTGATAGGTCTCCATCGCCTTCGAGATGACGCGCATCGAACCGATCGCGCTACTCTCGTTGGCGGCCATCCGGGACTCCAGCATGTTCGGTATGGCAAGCCCTGCCAGGATAAGGATGACCGTGATCACGATCAACAGCTCCACGAGTGTGAAGCCTCTCGGCCGGCGGCGGTACGCGTTTGCTATCAAAGACATGTACAAACTCCTGTGTAGGCGAACAACCACCCCATACGAAGAGGGCGGTCCCATGCCTTTATACCACGACGCCGGGGCCATCCGGCAGGGGGGAGCAGTACCAACTCATGTCCGCCCTAGTATGAAGGAGCCTGGTCGTTTACACTGAGGAGGCGGGAGGCTCAGGCAAAGCTGGCGGAGGTTCGAGGCATCCTGGCCGAAACGGAGCGGGGAACGAGCCCAGTGGAGACGAAAGACGCCTCCTCCTTCAACTTCGCCAGTCCGGGCCGGAATCGGCGCCGTGTCGCTCCCGCTCCCACACACCCCCTCCCGTATCGCCCCGGTCCCTACCGCGTCAGGCCTTTTCCCCTCCACGGCGCGAGTTCGGGGTGGTCCGGATAGGAATCCGCCGCCCAACCGAGCAAACGATCGCTCAGATCCGGCCGGTTTTCGTCCCGGAAAATGCCGGCAAGGCGCACATACGCCGACGGGTCCAACGGCTCCGACTCGATGGCGGCGCGTAACGTGTACTTTTCGCCGTAAGCGTTTCCGCTGGCCCGGTAGGCGCGCGAAAGGGCCATCCAGGTTGTGGACGATACCGGCGCTTCCCGCACGGCCTGGCGTGCCTGCGTAACGGCCTCACGCGTGTTCAGATAGCAAAGCGCTTGCGCCAGCCCCGCGCGCCATATGCCGTTGCGCGGCTCGGCGGCGAGGTTTGCCGAGTACGCCTCGGCAGCGTCCTCCGCCGGTCCCATCACCTCCATGCCGCTTTTCGCTGCGGCGGCTTCCAGCGCTGTCTCACCCAGCGCGCGACGATAGCCAACTTCCGACGGGTCGATCAAGGATGCCGCGCGGTAATACGGCACGGCTGCCCCCGGCCGGCCTTGCGCTCTTAAGTGCGCGCCAAAACCGCTCGCAGTGTCCGCTCCAAGGGTTGAGAGAGCTGCCACGATGGCCGCGGCGCCCCAGCCATATCCGGCGATTCGGGTTGCGTGGGCGGGTACGGTCCAACGCCTGCGGACAACAGGCTCCAGCGCCGCCGTCAGCCCCCAGCACAGCGCCAGGCACAGCGTGGTGGTTGGCGCGCGAGGAGTGAAGCTTCCCTGGATAACAAACGCGGCGATCGCGCCGAAAACCGCGGCGGCCGTGTCTGCGCGGCGCATTGCAGTTGGACTCCCGCCCGGTGTCGGAACCGGCCGCCCCTTCCTGGCCAACAGGCCGGCTTCTTCCCGCGCCCGGTCCGAGGCCAGGCCCGCGATCAACACCACGAGGAGCGCCCAGGCCACAAGTCCGAGTGCGCCGCCTTCAACGGCCGCGGAATACCACTCGCTTTGCGCGTTCTGGTGCGGCAGCAGGAGGGCGTCAGGCATATTTACAGAATCGTGGGCGATCGTCGACGCCGCGATCCGATAGCCATCCGGGCCGTAACCCAGGAACGGCCGCTGGCCGAAGAGGCCGCTGGCGACGCCCCACAACGTCTTGCGAGCCGACGCCGCCTGAGTTTCGGCGGTGGCCCGCCTCTCCGTACGCGCCGCCGAGCCGGGTAGATGCGTGTCCGCGAACACGGCTAGTGCGGCAACGGCCAGGCCGACCGCAAGCGCACGTCGGGCGGCGCTGAATCCCGGCAGCGATGCGAGCCACCATATGAGGAAGGCGCCCAGCGGCGCCGAAAGCGCGAATGCCGCGGAATGGGAACGCGTCCAGACGATTGGGAGCGCCATCATGATGATCATCGCTATCCCGCCGAGGCTGGGATTCAACGGCCTGGAAGAACCCCGGCCCGCGGCGTAAATCGTCACGATCAGTCCCGCCGCTGCCGCTACCCACGCGGCGCGCGCATAGGTCAACACCAGCGCGACGACGATCGCCGCGATGGCCGGTGTCAGCCAGCGAGGACTCCTCCGCATCCGGGAAATCGCCAGCGCAAACGGCAGCGCCAGCGCGAGGAACGCCCCCAGGTAAACGGGTGAACCCACCGTGCCTGCCGCCGCATATGCCCGATTCGCCGCGCCCCCTTGGAGAAGATCGAGGGCGTAGTGCTGCGCAATGGCGTAGGCCGAGGAGATGCCGGCCGATGCGACCAACGCGAGCATCAACCGCCGACGCGCCCCCGCCTTCCTCGCCACCTCCGCGAAGGCCAGCGCCAGCACAGCCCCCGGCAGCAGGTTCAGCGCCGCCCACGCACTGCTGACCCGCGATACCGCCGCCATCACCGTAACGAGCGTTGCGAGCATCCAGAACACCCCTGGCCAGAGGAGTCGCGATGGCAGCGCCGCCTTGCGCAATCTGCTGAAGAGGAATCCGGCGCCGCCGGCGGCCGCCCACATCGCGGCGATTTTGATCCTCCCACAAAGCGATTGCCCCAACGGGTTCATCAGCAGCGGAGTGAGAAACAGAACCAGGACGGCCAGCCTCTCAAGGGCGCGCCGTGCCTGTTGTGCCGCCAACCGTTCTCTGTTGTCCATGCCGTCGCTGCCTCCATTTGCGCGTTGTTCGCCGTTCGTTTACCTATCGTCGGTCGCTGGCGCCAACCTGAGCCGGCCCCAAAAGAGTGGGGGCGGTCCCGTCTCCGGAGCCGCCCCCAAACATCTTGCTCGCTATCAGCGTTACTGGATCGGGGTGCCTGCGCCCACTGCAACGGCAGCGGAGCCGGCGCGGATAACGCCCGTCTGGTCCACGGAGAAGAAGCGGTCGCCGGAAGAACCAACGGTCGTCGGTGCGGCGGTGAAGCCATAGGTGTTGGCGAAGGCGTCCGTCGAGACTGGCGCGCTGAACGTGTAACCGCTCTTGATACCGGTGGCCAGCACCGGGTCGATGAGGTTGGCGGCATCGCCATCGGCGACGAACAGGGCGACCGTGTTAGCGCCGGTCAGGGAACTGGCATAAAGGTGGCTGGCGCTGCGGGCGCGGAATGTCTCCTGCGCAGAAACCAGGGTGCGCAGCGAGGAAATAGCGCTGGACTCGTTCGCGGCCTTGCGGCTGGAGAGCAGGTTCGGGATCGCGATGGCCGCCAAAATGGCGATGACCGCGATGACGATCAAGAGTTCGATCAGGGTGAAGCCCTTGTTGGCTTTCATGTTCTTGCGCACTGTGGTTCTCCTTGGATTCGCAGTCCAAATGATTGAGACGGCTTCCGGCCGCCTGGTATGATGGCGAATCACCGTTCGAAATTGTCGTCGGGCATCCACTGTCGGCCTCTCTGGACTCTGTCACCCTCTCGGGGACCCCAGGAGACGCTGGGTGGGAGCGCCTGCGCGTTCTATGATCGAACTGTGTGGTTCACCGCGGCCGTGGCCGCTTGTCTACTAGCCGATAGGTCTCCGTCCACCACGCTCCGCCTCAGTTACGATGGGCCAACCCCCTGGTTCGCTCCTCTGCGTCGCGCACCGCCCGTGACCATCTACTCTCTTCTTCCACACTGCCCAGCACACCGGATACAGGATTGGTAGGAACATCGCTTCACCACGTAGCCAAAAAGCAAAACGGCCGGCGAATAGCCGGCCGCTTGCCTGTACCCCAACCGCGGATTCCCAACCCTCAATTCTCAGCCCCGCGTGCTCTCCATCAGGCGTTTCACGTTGTTGGTGCTGAACGACTTGTTGCCCTTGCGCTGGATGATCTCGTGGATGACCCCCGTCTGGGCAACGGGCTTGGTGAAGATCTGGAGCAGGTTGGCGTCCTCCAGGATATCGGCGGAGAGAAACTCCACGCCCTTTGCCTTGAGGTCTTTTACTGCGGCGTGGATGTCCGGCACGGCGTAGGCCACGTGGTGCAGCGCGTTGCCGTGCAGGCGCACCCACTCCTTCACTACCCCGCCGTCGCCGACGCCTTCACTGATGAAAATCTGGATCGAGCCGGCGTTCAACGCGGCGCAATTGGCGTGCGTTCCGTCCTCAAAATCGATCTCAAACCGGTCCGCCACCTCCAGCCCGATCACGCCGGTGTAGAAAGCCAGCGCCTTCTCCAGGTCGTCCACGCGGAAGGCGATGTGGTCGATTGGTCCTATCATCTGCGTCCTCCTGTTTACAGAATGACCCGCGTGACAGCTTGAAAGTTCGGGGGAAGGAGTCACAAGGGAGGTGGCGGCATCCGGGATGCACCGCGGGGGATTTCCTGCCGCGAAGCCGCTGAGGAAACCGAGGGACCGGGAGGCTTCTCACCCCTCCGGTTGAATCCCCTCATGACTCTGTGGACCTCTGTGCTCCTTCGTGCCCTCGGTGGTGAACCCGGGCCCACCGCTCATCGTTCTTCGTTCAGCGTTTGCGTGGGCAGGGGGTTCGTCATCCCCTCGGGAACGAGCTCATTGGCGAACTCGATGACCTTGTCGTCGTTCAATTCGGCGTCATCGTACCCGTTCCACTTCTCCAGGCTCCAGATCTCGGCCACGTTGCCGTTGCCGATAACCACCACGTCGCCCTGGATTTCCGCCTTGTCCCGAAGGTATTTCGGAATCAGCACCCGTCCCGCCTCATCCGGCGTCACTTCGGTGGCGGCGCCCATATAGAACCGCCGCAAAGCGAGGGCCTTCTTATCGGTGTCGGCGATCCGGCCCAGTTTGTCGAGGATCGTCTGCCACTGAGCCGGCGGGTAGAGCGCGATGCAGCCGCTGAACCCGCGCGTCAGGACGTAGGGCGCCTCGAACGCCTCCCGTAATTTCACGGGAAGAACGAGGCGACCCTTGCTGTCCAGGTTGTGGGTTGTGGAGCCGGAATACATGGTTCTGGGGGGCCGCTGAGCGGCTCGGGCCGTCAGGCCATCGCGACCGCGGGCGCCCTTCGCGCGGTGGCCTCGCTGGCCATATCACGCGCGCAGACCGTGCAATACACCTTTTCCGACGGGCGGATCTCACCGTCCTCGCCCGGAAGCATCATCGGGGCCGAGAAGGGGTCGACGGCGCCGCACACGCCGCAGGTTTCAAACGGGATGGACTCACTGCCGGTCGCCCGGACCACATCCTCGATAACCGCCAGAACGATATCCTGCAACGGCAGCTCGACCCGTCCGAACGCGAAATCGCGCTTCAGGGTGATCTCCAGCCCGTCGAGCAGCGGCAGGGCGCTCACCGGCAGACGGACAAGATACGTCACGACGGGACCGTCGCTGTACAGGCGTATCTGCCCGACCTGCGCCAGCCCGGCGGCGTATCCCGCCAGATCGTCGCGTTCCACCGTGTTTCTCGGCTCGGCGAAAAAGACCGCGTCCACCGTCTTTTCGGCCCCACATTGCCTGCTGGCGCGCTTCATTGCTTGTCTGCCCCCTCTGGAATGGTCGTAAATACCACAAAATGGCTCGGTCTGACACTGCCTACCACAAAATGGATTATGACATGTCCCGTCATGGCGCAGAGGGATCAGGAATGGATTTTCACGCCGGCCGGGTGTTGATAAGTGGCATCAGGCCGGTACGATGAAGCCGGATTCACCGCGGAGGACGCAGGGGAACGCGGAGGTCGCGCGGAGGAATCAGTAGGACGGGCGTCTCGCCCGCTACCGGGAAAACTTAGCAGGGCCAATCAAAAGGCGAAACGCGCCCACCGGAAAGGCGCAATCCGGCTCAGCACTTCGGTCAGTACTTACTTCTTCCGCCCATACCCGACTGCCCAGGCGCCTGCCAACGCGCACAGCGCCACGAACCAGTCGCCGAACCGCACATACGGGGTACGGTCGTTACGCAAGCCCACTGTGCCGCTGAGGGTGCCCGCCTGTCCGAGCGGCAGCGATTCCTGGACCTCGCCGGAAGGCGAAATGAGCGCGGAGATGCCGGTATGGCCGCACCGGACGACCCAGCGGCGCGTCTCGATGGCCCGTAGTCGCGCCGCCTCCAGGTGCTGGACCGCCATGCCGGTGCGCCCGAACCAGGCGTCGTTGGTGATGACCACCAGGAGGTTGGCCCCTTCGCGAACGAACGCTCGGGCGGCTTTGGGAGACGCCGATTCGAAGCAGATCGGCACGCCTAGACGCAAATCCCCCGCCGAGAGCACTTCGTACTTCATCCCCGGCTCTTCATCGCGTTCCACAACCCCGAAATCGCCCAGGAACGGCAGCACGTGGCGGAGCGGAACGAACTCCCCGAACGGCACCAATTGTCGCTTTCGATAGATCCCCGCGACGCTTCGATCCGGCCCGAACAGAACGGCGGCGTTGAACGGCGCGCCGCTTGCCCCGTACCCGATGGCGCCGGTCAGCAGCGGCGCATCGAGGCGGGCCGGAACGTCGGTCGCTCGCTGAAGGAGCGCCGGGTCCGCCAGGATGGCCCCCGGCGCAGAAGATTCCGACCACACGATGAGGCCGGCCCCTCCGCCGGCTTTCAGCGTCGCCGCCCGCATCGCCTCGAACGCGCGGTAGCCCCCGGCGCTGCTCCACGCATCGTTGGAGTCGCCCTGAACACACAGCACCGTCCCAAATTGATGATCGCTGTCCGCCGCGCCTGCTCGCGCCCACTCGCTCATCCCATAGCCGATGCCCGTTGCCAACAGCACAACGATGAGACCAGCTATACCGGCGCGTCGCCCGGCGCGATCCCCTCGGACCAAAAGGAACAACGCGGTTCCCGCGAACGCGACCATCGCGCTCACCATATAGCAACCGCCGATCGAGGCCCATTGCGCCACCGGTGTCGCGACGGCCGGCGTTGACAGACCGCCGAACGGGAAGCCATAGGTGCCACTGCCCCGCGCCCATTCTGCAACCGCCCAGATCGCGGGCACGCCGGCCAGAATCGCCACCCTGGAGCGCCGCAGCACCGCGGCCAGCGCCACCGCGATAGGGATGAACCAGAGCGCCTCGATCGCCGTGAACAACGCCCACGGCAGGACCGCCATCCAGATCACGCCCTCGCCGAATGAGGTCGTGAACAGGCCGACCCCGCCCATGAATGCCAGACCCATCAGATAGCCGCGGCCGACCGCCTGTTTCGGCGTCGCGCCGCTCAACGACCACAGCAGTGGAATCAGGGCGAACCAGACGAGGGTATCCCACCCGAACGGCGGAAAGCATGCCGCCAGGAGCAAACCGGACAAAAGAGCGGCCAGGGCGCGCATTTGCCCAGGCCGATTGAGGCATCCTGAGCGCAGCGCAGCGCCCCACCGACTGAAGGCGGCGGTTGTTGCCCCCCAAAGTCGGCTGAAGCCGACTGCGAACCAGCCGGCTTCAGCCGTCTTCGTACGGCAGACGTTGGCTTCAGCCAATGGGGCAACGGAATGGTTCAGCGGGCCTCGGGCGGCTATCATGGGGTCATGAAAATCGTGTCGCTCGTTCACATCGGTATGGTATCATTGTCGGCCGCACTTTTGGCAGGCTGCGCCCGCACTCCACCCGGAGCCACCACGGGCGCACAGACCCTCGTGACGTTCGAGGTGCAGGTGGCCGGGCAGATCGTACCCGGCGACCCAAATGCCTACTACTACATCGTTCTGGATACCGACAACAACCCGGCCACCGGGCCGATTCCGGTCGTGGCCCGCCCATGGGGAAACGGGTACGCCGCGGGCTCCTATACCCACTACGTGCTCTACCATAACGGCGTGTTCGGCGTCTACGAGTCCATCGACCCCAACCATACCACCTCGACCTACCTGGGGCGGCCCCTGCAGGGCGGCATCACAACCACCAACCGGCCCAACGACACCCTGTTCGTCCAGGTGGACCGCGCTCAGATCGCCGATATTCACCCGGACGTCCGCGCCATCGACGTCAATGTCATCAGCACCGACCGCGTGCCGCTCGACCCCCAGGAACTCACCGTTAAGGTAGTGGACGGCCTCGGAGCCTCAGGAAATGACTACGTGACCATCCCGTTCGGCTTCACCACCGTCTACACAAACGGCGTGGACCCCGACCCCGCCCATCCCGAGACTCCCCGCGACGCCGACGGACTCGCGAACAACCCTAACCTCGACCTCATTAACTGGCGCATCACCGTCCAGACACAGTGACTGGGAAACGATGAATGATGTGCGACGAACGATGAAACCGGATTCAGCGCGGAGGATGCAGAGGTAACGCGGAGCAATCCCTGACCCAGCGCTGAGCCGTGGGGCCAGCCCCACGTCCGCGGGCGGAAATGGCACTAATAGATTCCTCCGTGCACCTCCGTGTGCTCAGTGTCCTCCGTGGTGAAATTCTCCGCGTTACCTCTGCGTCCCGCTGCGTCCTCCGCGGTGAAGTCGGGAACCTCCGCGTTGAATCCGAACCCTAGAATCCTGGCGGCAAACTCGACGCCGTGCTGCTCTGCAAATCCCCGCCGCCGATGTTCAAGTTCTCGCCGAACATGCCGGTGGTGAACGGGTCGGCCATCGGGAACGCCTTGATCCGTATCAGCACGCGGATCCCCGTCTCGTTGCGCCAGCCTTTGTCGTTGATCAGCGCGACGGACGCCTCGGTGCAACCCATATCCTTCGCGACGAGGAAGTGGCGGTATCGCTGTCCGCTGTCCGTGCCGGCGAGAGCCCGCACGCGCCAGTCGCGGCCGACGGGCGTGTCGAGGCTGCCCAGCAGCCGTCCGAACCGTCCTGTCGCCGGTATGTAGCGGCCTTCGCCGTCGAAGTGGAGCCCGCCCAGCCGCAGCCGAAGGCCGCTGTTCACGTAGCGCACTTTTGACGTCTCGCCCGGCGCCTTGCCGTTCACGTTGATCGCCGCGTTGGTCACCCATCGTATCCCGGGAGTGGGCTGCACGATCGCCATCGCCAGGAGGTCGCGCCAGGGCGTGAGGTGGTTGCGGAAGTCATACGCCGTGCCGGCGCGGAGCTCCAGGGCGCGCATATCGGCCAGTTTCACTGTGCCGCTGAGGCTCTCGTACGCGAACGGACGGTCGAACTGGAACGGCGTGTAGCCCTTCGGCTTCGAGACGCTGTAGCTCAGCGTGAAGTCCGATTTGCGACCGAGAGGCTGCGTGACGCCCAGGTTGCCGGTCAGCGTGTAGAGCGCTGCGTCACTTGTGTAGATCGCCTGCCGAAATCCGCCGCCCACGTTCAACGTCAGCGATCCGGCCTTCCACCGCCGGTTCGGCGCGGTTGCCTCGAACAACTGCCGCCCCCCGCGATGCCCGTTCGCCTCGAACGAGCCGTCCGCCAGCGTGAGCGCAACCGGCGCCGATTTGGACGCGGTCAGCCCGAGCCTATACGCGTCCGATTTGAGCGTGAGTTCCGGCAGCCGCTGGACCGGCAGATACAGCCCGCCCGTTTCGCCGCCTCCGTGGACCGCTATATGGTTGGCCGCCAGTTCCACATCCACCGCGTTGAAGCCCTGCGCCACGCTGATCTTGTGGTCTACTTCGCTCGTGGCCGGGATGCCCGCCGATGACTGCCGCGTGCTGTCGACGCCGAATTGGAGGGTCCCCTTGGGGTCGAATTTGTACGCCTGCGCGAATCCTGCCGTCACGCCCTGGTATTTGCCGCCGCCCGACTTGCTGCCGTTGTAGCGGAGCGACAAACGGGTGTCCGATGCGCCCACCGCGCGTGCCATCGAGATCCCGGCGCTGCGCGACGTGCTGCCGGGCACATACAGGTAGGAGTTCTTCCGAAGTTCGCCTTCCAGCTGCGTGTCGAAGCCAAGGATCTTGCGGTTGTCGCGCAGATTGGCGCTCAGGTTGCGCCCCGCCTGCCCCGTCACCGAATACAACGACACCTCCCCCTTGCCGTTGGGCGCATAGTCGTGCGTAACTCCGAGGCCGAGCCCCTGCTTCTGCATTACGTCCACATGCACCGCGCCCGTCTGCCCGCCCCGGGCATAGTTCAGCAGCGTCTTAAGGAAGAAGCCTTCCTCCGTGCTCTGCCCCACCACCGGCACGACCGGCGCCTGCCCGCCCTGCTGCTTGATAGGAAAAACCAGCGTCGGCACGGTGGCCAGCCTCCGTCCGAACAGCAGCGTGGTCGCGTGCCGTGCGATGACCTTCCGGTCCGGCAGGATGGTCACCTCTCGGGCGACGACCTCGTACTGCGGCCGCACCGGATCGCACGAGGTGATGTGCGCGTTGTAGAGCGTGATCTCGCGCCTGGATCCCTTAATGCTCTCCGCCATCACGTGGAATGGTGAAAGCGCGCCCACGGGGGTCACATCCGTGGTCGACTTGCTCATCGACCACTCCCGCGTCTTGATGTTGAACTCCAGGAAGCTGTCCGCGCCGCCGCTGACGGTCTCTTTGCCGGTGTCCAGCGCCACGTTTCCGCGCAGGATGGCCGTCGACGTCGTCTCGTCGAAATCGCCCGCGTCCCCGGTCAAAACGTACTGCTTGTGCGTGATGCGAACGTGGCCCGCCGCGACCCAGTGCTTCGCGGACTCCTCGTAGTGGGTGATATCGGCCGAAATTGTGGCGTTCGGCGCGGGCGCGAGCGGCAGGCCGGGCGCGGTCTGCCCCAGTGCGCGCGGGGCGCAGAGGAGGGCAATCGCAGCGACGGCGGTTATTCCTCGCGCCATATCAGCCACGCTCCCACGCCGGTGAAGACCGCGTTCGGCAGCCACGCCGCCAGCACAGGCGGCAGCACCGAACCGCCCATTTCCTTGAAGAACAGGTATCCCTGCACGTAGAGGAAGAAGAGCACCAGCGCGATCAGGATGCCCGTGAAGCCGCCACCGCGGCCGAAATGCACCGCCAGCGGCAGACTGATGATCGTCAGCACCACGCACGCGAACGGCAGCGCGAATTTCAGGTAGTAATCCACCTTCCATTCCCGCGTGTTCGGGTTGCCGGTCCTCACCCCCTCCGCGATCGCCCGCGACAACTGCATCGCGTTCATCTCGTCCGTCGTCTGCGCCATCGTCCACAGCGTGCCCACCGTCCGGTCAACGTCGAACGTGAACTTGGGGAACGCGACCTCGTTGGTGGTGAACCCGCGCGCATCCATCTCGCGCCGCACGCCCCGGTACAGAGTCCATTTGGTGCCGCTGGCGGTGGCCGTCTCGGCGGTGTACAGGACCGGATACGTGCCGGACCGCATCTCGTAGACCATCACGCGCGTCAGCAGAAACGCCACCTCGTTCGGGTTGGCGGAATCCCGCGTCTTCTGCATGTCGCCGATGTAGAACTTGAACTGCCCCGTGCCGAAGAAGACGTCGCTGCGGATGGAGATCGGTCGCACCTTGAAGAACAGGCGGTACTCCGCCATCGACGCGCGGTGGTTCATCATCGGGGCGATGGTCTCATTGATGTAGAAGCTCGCCACGCTGATCAGCGCGGCGACGACCATCATGGGGACGAGGATGCGCTTCAACGGCATCCCGCTCAGGCGCATGACGGTGATCTCGTTCTCGCGCGCCATCCGGTTCACGCCCAGCGACACGCCGAACAGCACCGCCACCGGCAGCGCGTATACGATGAACTGCGGCATCCGGTAGGCGATGACCTTCGCTACTTGCGAAAGCGCCGCGCGGTCGTTCATCACCAGCCGGAACAGGTTCATCAGCACCGCGCTGACCTGCATCAGCAGGAAGCCGAACACCCCAACGAGGAACGGCGCCAGCAGCTCGCGCGCCAGATATCGGTCGGCCGTCTTCACGCTATGAGTATAGGGAACGAAGCGATGAATGATGAACGATGGGCGATGAATAGCGGAGGCGGATTGAGCTTGGAGGGACACAGAGAAAGCTGGTGATGGGCGTCCGGACAGGAGTGGAAGACCGAAGCGCTACCTTCCGTCCGCTCTCTTCCAAGGAATCACCGTTCCTGACGGGACCGGTCCTTCACGGTGAAAGTATGGTCCAGCCCTGCCGGACGCCCGGGATTGGCGTCCAGCAGGACACACCACTTGGACCGTTATTCTGGCACGGGAGGCGCAGCCTCCAATCGCGACTTTTCGTCTTTCTCTTGCTGCTTGATTCTGCTCAATGTCGCTAAGGCCTCCTCTCGCACGTCGAAAGTGATCGTATTGGAATTGAGAAGGTCATCAAGCAGTTTCTTGATGGGAGCACGATCATTGAGAGTCAGCGTGACCCCTTTGGAGACGATCTCGTCGCTCGACAAGAGGACCGATCCACCCAGCGCCACGTGGCGGATCTCCCCCGGTGTTCGGCCATGAACCTCAATCCAAATGATGGATTGCGAGATATAGGCGCCAAGCGCCGGGATTATAGTCTTCAGGACTACCGGATCCTTGGTAGTGCGCGCAGCGGTGATCAGCCATGGAAGCAATCGCCGATCGAGCAAATGCGACACACCGTCCGCAACAGGCTTGAGCCACGTTGCATCAGCACGGGTCTGTTCGATGAAGTCCAGATAGACGGGCGCGGCGTCTATGCCATAGAATGGAAGGCTCTTGAGGGCATCCTCTTTCTTCGTGCGAACAGTAGTGCTGCTTTTCAATATCCTCTGGATGCTCACAGCGCCCGCTTTGCCATTCCCATATTTCTGGAACAGAGACTCGCGCTCTCCGGCATAGGCGGGGGGCGATGCCGCCGCCATTACAGCGAGATACCCGATGTAGATGAATGATAGGGATTTCATGTTCAGTATCCTTTCACGGGCACGGCACGTAGACTTCAAGGCCACTATTGGGATCATGCCATGGGAAGTTGTACTTATCCACTCCGCCAAGATAGATGTTCGTTGGATGACCCGTAGGAGGAGGTGACATCGCAGCCGAAAGCCCAGCGCTATACTGGTCTACCCGATCACGGCAGCGTTGGGTATACACGGGGTAAGACTCGGTGTTGCCATTTGAAACGTCAGTCTCCAGAGAAGGGCGTATCGGGTTCTGTAAGAGCCATAACCTTCCCAAAGCCCAATGGCTTGTGTAGGGCAGATTGGTTGCTGGATCAACCTTTGTCGTAGTCGCCAGTCCTTCATGTACGCTCACATTCTCAAATTGTTGGCTCCAGGAAAAGAACTGAGGGGGGGCACTGGTTCGAGCTGTATGCCGATATCATGCTTGCTAGATCCCGATTCATGTAGGCAATGACATCCCAAGTCGGCGAGAAATTCGTAACGTAGTTGTACCCTTGATTCGGACCAGACGGTACGAAGTCCGTGACCAGGTTGCCGGTATAGGCAGGGTTCGGAGTAGCAGTTGTGCCTAGGTCTTTGGGAACGCGAGGTGGCTGATGCTCATTCAGCGGATTGTTGGCGCTATTTGTCCCATCGCTAGGTTGTGCAGGGAACGGCCCATCCGGCCAGTCCCTTGGGGCCACTGTTATTGCTCTGGACCCGGTGCTGGCAGCACACGCGCTGCGCACGGTTCCGACGCTGATAAACAATACGATCGTTTCCAACAACTCGGCGCATCCAGGTGGCGGCATCTGCGGCGAAGGTTGCTCAGCCAGCTTATTGGACTCGTAGACTTCCTTCGTGCCTTCCGCATAAACATCAGCTCTGGTTACATCGACGCGTGCCTTGAGGTCGGGGCGCAAAGTACCAAGCACATCGAGATACGCCAGAGCCTCCTGATGCCGGTCCACCGCGCCGAGGTCCTCCACGATTCTAAAGGCGGCTTCCTCGAACTGCGCGCTGTCGGGGTACTTCTTCGCATAAGCCTGGCCGGCGGTGATGGCTTCGGTGTATTTGCCGGCCGAGTGCGCGGTGTACGCCATCTGAAACAGGATGTCCTGCGCGTGCTCGGGTTACGCACCCCGGATGCTCTGGAACTGCTGATACGCCGCAGACCAATCGCCGGTCTGTTTGTAGTAGTCGCCGATCAGCAGGTCGGCTCGCGCCATATCGGTCTGAATCGTTGCCGCGCCGCGGCGCTGTTTCAGCAGGGCAAGGACATACTTCTCCTTGGCCGCGTCACCCTTGGCGTGGTACCGCATCGTCAGTTTGTGAAGCACCTCCGGCCAGCGGTAATCGGGACTGGTGGACGAAAGCAGTTCGAAAGAAGCGATGGCGTCGTCATCCATACTGGAGGACTCTTGAACAATGCCCGACCAGAACAGAGCCTGCTGTTGGAGATCGGCGGTGGGGTTGGCGGCCAGGATGGCCTTGTACTTGGCGAGGGCCTCGGTGGACTTTCCTACTTTGAAAAGGTGGTAGGCGGCGCCGAGGTCGGCTGATGTTGGTGCTGTCGTCTGCGCGCAAACGGGGCAGGCGAACAGCAGGGGAAGGGAGAGGGCCGTGAAAAGGCCCATGCGAACTCGCATAGCGTTCCTCCTCGCGATCAATAAGTGCGCATAGTGGCGTGTCTTAGTGGTCACATAGCGCGAGAAGAGCTTGGCTCATAAGAATTATACCCCCCCCGCCTACTTGTCAAGGATTCAAGAGTGCCACATGCGATTCACCGGCGCGGTAGACTGGCCAGCACGGAGGCCGGCCCTGTCTCCTGTCTCCTTCCGCCTGCTATCATTCACGTAGCGCGGACACTTCCGCACGAAGGGACCATATGCGACGCAACGTACTGATAGCGCTTAACAGCATCTACCTTCTGTTCGCGGGGGTCGTAATCGGCGTACCGCTGGGCATCGGCGCCATCGTCGCGCCGGTCGTGTTTCGGCATTTCGGCCAGGACAAAGCCTCGGCGGGCGCCATCGTGGGACGGGCCTTCGAGATGTCCGGCACGCTGTCCATCCTCATCCTGTCGTTGATGCTCGCGGTCGCGGCGGTCGAGTTCTCCTACAGGCGACGCACCAACACCAAACGCCTTCTGATCGTGCGGTGGGTCTTGAATCTGGTCCCGCTCCTCGTCAATCTGTACCTCACGGAGTCGCTGCTGCCGGTGATGAACCTGCGCCAACGCCTGGGTGACCAGAGGATGTTCATGGAACTCCACGGAGAATACCGGGCCTTGACGTGGGTCAGCATCGTGCTGTGCGCCGGCCTCATTGCGATCACCCAGGCGGTCAATATAGGCCCGCGCCGGGACGGCGGCCACCCCCGGCAGGTGTGATGATGGAAGCAGGATTCCTGGACGATCTCCGCGGCCTGCTGGCGCCGGACGCGGTTCTGGCCGAGGGCGCGGAGCGCGCGGTGTATGAATGCGACGCGTATACCGTGGAAAAAAGCGCCCCCAACGTCGTGGTGCTCCCATCCACCTCGGACGAGATAGTGTCCATCGTCCGCCTTTGCAACCGCCACGGCATCCCGTTCCTCGCGCGCGGCGCGGGAACCGGGCTCAGCGGCGGGGCTATCGCGCTTGGCCGCACGGTCATCATCGGCCTGGCCCGCATGAACCGCGTGATCTCGGTGGACGCGGTCAATCGTCGCGCCCGTGTGCAGGCCGGCGTCGTCAACGCGCGTGTCTCGAAGGCCGCCGCCCCGCACGGTCTCCACTTCGCGCCCGACCCCAGCAGTCAGAGCGCCTCCACCATCGGCGGTAATATCGCCGAGAATGCGGGTGGGCCGCATACGCTGAAATACGGCGTCACGACCAACCATATCCTGTCCATCCAGGTCGTCACGCCGGACGGCACGCTCGTCGAGGTGGGCGCTCAGGTCGAGGACCTGCCGGGATATGACCTCCTCGGACTCTACGTCGGCTCAGAAGGAACGTTCGGCATCATCACCGAGGCCACCGTCCGCCTCACGCCGGACCCGCCGGCGTGGCGAACGCTCCTGGCGGTGTTCGACACGCTCGACGACGCAACCAACACGGTCGGCGGCGTGTTTGCCGAGGGAATCGTTCCCGCCGCCGTCGAAATGATGGACGGCACGATCATCCAGTCGGTCGAGGCCGCCTTCCGCCTGGGCTTCCCGCTGGATGCCGCCGCCGTGCTCCTGATCGAACTGGATGGCCTTGAAGCGGGCCTTGACAGGAGCGAGCAGACCTGCCGCGCCGTCTGCGAGCGCTTCCACGCGCGCAGCGTACAGTCCGCCCGCAACGAAGAGGAGCGGACCGCTCTCTGGACCGCCCGCAAGAAGGGCGTCGGCACGTTGGGGCGCATATCGCGCAGCATGGTCACCCAGGACTGCGTGATCCCCCGCTCCTCGCTGCCGCGCGTGCTCAGCGCCATCAGCGGGATTGTCGCCGCTCACGGCCTGCGCGTGGCCAATATCTTCCACGCCGGCGACGGCAATCTGCACCCGATCGTCCTGTTCGACGAGCGAATCCCCGAGGAAGTGGAGCAGATGATCGCAACCAACCACGAGATAGTCGAACTCTGCCTCAGCATCGGCGGCAGCATCACCGGCGAGCACGGCGTGGGCGTGGAGAAACAGGATTTCCTCACCTTGCAGTTCTCGGAGGCCGATCTCGACGTCATGCGACGCATCCATACGGCGCTGGACCCGCGCGACCTCTGTAATCCCGGCAAGGTCTTCCCCGGCAGCAAAGGTTGTTCGCGAGGCTGCGTGACCACCGAATTCAACCTCGCCCGAAAGCGGGCCGCGGTATGAAACGCGGCCGGAATACCTCATCGGGAGGTGACGCATGATGCAGGACATCTCTTCCGCGCTGCGCCTGAAACTCGGCGCCCTGAACGTCGTGGACGGATCGAAGACCCCGTTCGGTGCGACTATCGCCGCGTTCCCCCGCGGCGAAGAGGAAGCCGCTTTCTGCATCGCGCGGGCCCGCGAGGCGGGACTACGCGTGGTCTGCGCGGGCGGCGGAGCCTATGTCGATTCGCTCGCCCCGCTCCCCCCGGCGTCGCTCCTCCTGTCCTCGCACCGAATGACCCGCATCGTTGAGCACCAGCCGGAGAATCTGGTGATGACGGCGGAGGCGGGGGTAACTCTCGCCACGCTGCAGGACGCCCTGCGCCGCCACCGGCAGTTCCTTCCCATCAACGTCCCCGACCCGGACACGGCCACCCTCGCCGGCATCGTTTCGGCGGCGGCCACCGGCTCGTGGCGGGCTGCCTATGGTCCCGTGCGCGACTGGGTGCTCGAAGTGAGGGGCATCGATGGTATGGCCCGGGACGTCCGCGGCGGCGCGCGCGTTGTTAAGAATGTCGCGGGATACGACATCCCCAAGCTCTATACCGGCAGCCGCGGCACGCTGGCGTTCATTACGCAGGTCACGTTCAAGGTCAGGCCGATGCCCGAGCAGGTAACCCGTCTCCTATTCTCCGCCGCGACGTGGGAAGCCCTCCACGCCCGGCTCGCGGCTCTCGCGGCCTCGGAAATACGCCCGACGATCGTCGAAGTGGTCCGCGCCGACATCCGTGACCCCGCCGAGCGCCCAACCGCCGTCATCACTCTGGAGGGCAGCGCCGAAACTGTCCAGTGGCAGGTGGTATCGTGCTCGGAGGTCCTGCGCGGCGAGGGCGCGATGATCGGCCGCGTGGATTACGCGCCGCAGCCTCCGCGGGGAGGCGATGTGGAGGTCACTGTCCGCGTCATCCCTTCCACGATCTGGGAGACGCTCGCGCGCGTCGCCGAATCCGGCTGGCGCGGTTCGGCCGCCTATTGCCCCGTGGAAGGGCGTATCTCCCTGCGTTGCACCGCGTACCCGGACACAATCGAACAGATTGAAGCCATCCGCGCGTATGTGGAGCCTCAGGGCGGAGGAGTGACCATCGAACGAATGCCGCGCGCATGGGCCGGCGTCGTCTCGCCGTTCGGCGCGCCCCGCCCGGACGCCCCATTGGCCCAGGCGATCAAGGCCGCCCTGGACCCGGACAACGTCTTCCCGACGCTTCCGAAATGAGATTTGAGGGCTGGGGGCTGAGGGCTGAGAGTAGAGCCAGACCTCCGGACAGGAGTTTCCCTGCCCGGAGGGCAGGTTTCCTGAACAGACGCCGGATTCATCCGGCTGGCCGGATGCCGGCCCTACCCCCTCAGCCCTACCCCCTCAGCCCTCAGCCTTCACCGCCTCTGCGCGGAGAGCTGGCGGATCAGCGATTGGGCGTCCCGCAAGTCAAGTAATAGCGTGGCATCCCCGGTCGCCTTATTCAGAATCGAGGCATCCACCGGCGTGGCCGGCGTCAGGCCGCCCGCTATCCGCAGGAGCCGCGCGATATCGCTCCAATGCGCGATCATAGAGGTCGCCGAAGACTCGAAGCAGCCCAGGTCCACGTGGCGCCCCTGAATGCGGGGCATTCCGTCCAGGTCTATGTCGCCGGCCGACACGTATTCATCGCGCCCCGCGTCTACGCAGGCAGATGTATCCAGCAAGCGATAGTCACCCTTCAGCAGGCTGTTGAACATCGGATAGACGCTGATATTGTTGTCCTTGCCGGACCGGTCGGTCTCGGAATAATTGGCGCCGTTGCCGTACACGCAATTGGAAAGGACTTTCGTCAATGGGATCGACCAGATCCCCGTATCGTTGAACGCCACGATGTTGTTCGCGACGATTCCTCCGTTCGGGGAAATCGCGATGCCGCGGTTGTTGACGAACGTGTTGTTGGCGATGATCCCCGTGCCCTGTACGCCGCTCACCGCCGAGTAGCCGCCACTCGACCCCGCGTTGTTGGAATCAAACAGGTTGTTTGTGACCAGCAAGGTACTGCCCTTGTCGCCATACACCGAGCCATACACCTGTGAGTTTGTGGACGCCGCGTTGCCCGAAAAGACATTGCCGACCACGGTCAGGAAACTGGACAAGCCGCCGACAACGTATGACGGATAGACCAGACTGTTGTTGTAGAACGCATTGTTTGTCAGGACGGGACTGCTGAAGCGGCACTGCACCGCGGCCCCCGTGTTCCGTGTAAAGACGTTGTTGCGGATATAGGGCGAAGCCCCGGAACAGGTGATGCCCGCCCCGTTCGAAGTCGTGATGCCCCCTCCCATAAGCACGAACCCATCGACCGCGCTCACGCGATACCCCCCACTCGCGCCGAGGATAGGGGTTTTCGATGCCGTGATAATCGTGGGAGTAGCGAGCCAGTCGCGCTGGTCCAGGGCGGTTTCCGTGCCCGCGAAGCCGCCATACAGGTAGCAGTACGGCGGGAGGACGATCATCGTCTTGACACTCGTCAGCAGCGTATAGGTGCCGCTTTGCACCCAGACGTCGCCTCCTATGGACGCGGCCAGGTCGATGCCGGCCTGAATGCTCTTCTTTGCCAGCGCCCACGACGAGCCGTCGTTGGAGTCCTTGCCGGTTGGGCTCACGCGAACGATATGGGGGCTGTACGTCCACGTTCTGCCGTCCGACTCGTCCGCGCCGATATCCACGTGTGCGCCCTGAATCCGCGGCTGGAGGTCGATATCTGTCTCGCCCGCCGCAACGACGCTGTCGTCACCCGCGTCCCGGCAAGGAGAGTCCGCCGCCAGGTGCAGGTTGCCGTACGCGTACACGGCAAACCGGGGGTCGGCCGTGAAATTCCCGTTGGCGCCGGACGGGTCGGTGCCGGCGAACTGCGTACCGATGAGGGGGAAGTTCTCAAACAGGCAGTTGTTGCGGTAGGTGGGCGGCTTCCCGTATGAGGAAAGATTCAGTTTCCCCAGATTGTACGCCACGATGTTGTTGACGATGAGGGCACTGGAGGAGCCGCTCATGGCGTAGCCGCTATTTCCGACGATCGTGTTGTTCGCGATGACGCCTGTGGCGCCTTTCAGGAGGATGACCGGGTAGATCACCTCACCGGTCGAAGAGCACGCGGTGATGGTATTGTCCCGGATTGCCGCCTTGGCGTTGGTGCAGCTGATGATGCCCGCGGGCGTGAGTTGCATCCCGGTGAAGACATTGTGCGAGATCGTTGGCGAAGCGGAATCGCATCGGATCGCCACGCCGGTGAATGCACCTCTCGGGTCTTGCATGAAGGTGAAGCCGTCAATGACCGTCGATTCAGTGATGACATTGCCCGTGGCGGAAATGATAACCCCGGTCCCGCTGGTTGAAAACATCAGTTTGGTGATGCCCTGAATGCCCAGGCGCATGTCCCGGAACAGCTCGAATCCGATGAATCCGCCATAGAGGCTCACATTAGGCTTCAGCGTAATCGCTTCGGTGTAGGCTCCGGGCCCCACCCAGACTTCGTCGCCGGCGTTTGCGCCGGCGTACCCTACGAGAACGGTGGTATAGGCCGTCTGCCACGATCTGCCGTCATGGGTCGGGCCGGGGGAGTTCTTGTCCACATAGACAATGGCTGCGGGCGCGGGAAGGGTCGCGGCCGCGAGGGCGAGCGCAATCAAAGCGCCCGCGATCGGCTGTTGCATCTTGATGCTCCTTCGTTAACGACGCGACGCAGGGCTGAATTCCCCGCGCCGATATGAGTTGCCCAGTTAAGGAGTCAGACGGCTCGCGTCCCAAAGATGTTCCGTCCAACCGCATTGCCCTGATCGCCCCATCTCCGCCTCACCCCATCTCCCGCTCGCAACTGCCTCCTGCCTCCTTCCGGTCTACAATGTAACGGCACCCATGGCACTCATAACCGCACAGAACGTTCAGAAATACTTCGGATCCGACCAGGTCCTCATAGACGCCTCCCTGCAACTCAATGAAGGGGAGCGTCTGTGCCTCGTCGGACCGAACGGCGCCGGCAAGACGACGCTCCTCCGCTGCATCCTCGGCGACGAGAATACCGACGGCGGTTCCATCGCCCTCCTGCCGGGTCTCCGCCTCGGTATCCTCGAGCAGCACTCATCCTTCACGGAGGTGCCAACCGTCTGGGATGCCGCCATGTCGGCGCGCCCCGAGCTCATCGCCTGCCGCGACGAAGCCCGCGCGCTGGAAGAGGCCTGGGCCGCCAACGAACACCCCACCGACGAGGATCTGGACCGCTATAACGAAGTCCACGAACGCCTGCGCCACCTGGGCGACGAGGCCTATGAAAGCGACGTGAAGGCCGCCCTCGCAGGGCTGGGCCTGTCGGAGCCAACGTGGGAACAGGCTCCGGTCACGCTCAGCGGTGGCCAGCGCACCCGCCTCGCCATCGCCCACCTGCTGCTTGCCGGCACCGACGTGCTCTGCCTCGACGAACCGACCAACCACCTGGACGTCGCTGCCATCGAATGGCTGGAGGAGTACCTGATCCGATATCCCGGCGCCGCGCTGATCATTTCGCACGACCGTTATTTCATGGACCAGGTCGGCACGAAGGTCACCGAGCTCGCGGACGGCCGCACCAAATCCTACCCCGGCAACTACAGCCAGTACATCCGCCTCAAGGAAGAGGAGGTTGAGCGACAGCGAAAGGTCTACGATCAGCAGCAGGAGACGATTCAAAAGCTCCAGATCTACATCGACCGCTATCGCGCCGGCAACCGCGCCACGATGTCCAAGTCCCGCCAGAAGGCCCTCGCGCGCATCGAACGGGTGGACCGTCCGCACGAAATCAGCGGTCCCAGCATCCAGTTCCGGGCCGACGTGCGTTCCGGCGACGACGTCCTGCAGGTGCGGGGCGTCAGCAAATCCTTCGACGGCCGGGATGTGCTGCGCGACGTCTCGTTCGAGGTCAGCCGCGGGGAGCGCGTGGGAATTATCGGCGCAAATGGCACCGGGAAAACCACTCTGCTGAAGATCGTCGCGGACGAGATGAAGGCCGATTCCGGCGCCATCCGCTGGGGGATGAACACGGAGCCCGGCTATTTCGCGCAGGAAATGGACATGCCGCTGGACGGCGACACGGTCCTCGACGCACTCATGGACGCCGCCCCGCTCTCCATCGCGGAGGCCCGTGACACGCTGGCGCAGTTCGGCTTCCGCGGCGACGACGTGTTCCGCGAACTGCCGGTCCTCAGCGGCGGCGAGCGCAACCGCCTGCAACTGGCCGTCCTCCTGGCGCGCGGCGCGAACGTCGTGATGCTGGACGAACCAACCAACCACCTCGATCTCCCGTCACGAGATGCGCTGCAAACGGCGCTTTCGAAGTTCGGCGGCACCCTGCTGTTCGTGACGCATGACCGCTACATGCTACACGGCATCGCCACGCGCCTGCTGATCGTTGAAAACGGGACGGTCACCAGTTTCGACGGGACCTACGACGAATACCGGCGCCGTTTGGAGCGCAAGAAGGCGTCGAAGAGCTCGAAGAAAGCGCCTACTCGCCGTGGCAGGGCGCCGAAGGGCCCGAAACCGGAGCAGATCGAGGCCGAGATTCTGGAAATGGAAAAGCGCATCGCTGCGCTGACCAAGATCCTCGCTAACCCGGCGACCTATGCCGACCCCGAGGCCGCCCCGAAAGCCACCGAGGAGTACAACACCCTCACGCTGAAGCTGCCCGAGATGTACAACGCCTGGGAAACCGCCAGCGCCGCCGCGGAAGAGTGATACGGAAACGAGAAAACGGGGAAAGAGAAAATGAGGAAATCGGAAAACTCTTGAGCTGAGCATCGGGACGCAGACCCGTCCCACATCGGAAGACCCTCGGATCTGGCTCCTGGCGCTCAACTCGGTAACGCGAGAGCGTCCTCGCGCAGCCTGGAACAAATTGGCCCCTGGAGCGCAAAGAGGAGGGTACAATGGGCAACGGAGAGGTGGTGCCGGAGACGAAAGGTGTTACGGTGGAGTTACTCGAATCGGTCGACCTTGGCCCTGAGATCGAGGGCATGGCGGGGCGCCGATTTCGAATGCGTTTGGTCACAATCGAGCCTGGAGGCGTGTTCGGCCCGGTTCACGATCATATAGACAGACCGGGCATCGTCTACATATTGCAGGGTACGATCATTGACCATCGCGATGGGGTCGCTACGGCCTATGGGCCGGGATTGGGGTGGCCCGAGGACAGGAACACCACACACTGGCTTGAGAACAACGGAACGATTCCGGCGGTGGAAATCTCGGTCGACATAGTTAGGCAGGAGTAGGCCCAGCGTCATGGGGAGACGAGGAAGCGACCCAGCCATTTCCCCATTTCCCCATTTCAGGCTGGGTCACAACGCGTGTGTTTTGAATATTTTGGTTACCATGGATGCCAGGTTCGAGCGCGACGTAAAATGTAGATAGTGACGTTCGCGCTTGAGAGGTTTCCATGCTGAAGAAGAAATACCGTGAGCAGCCGCACCGGCCTGAACAGCCATTTCTGCTTCCTCCATCTATGGATGACTTGATCCCGCAGAATGCGCCGGTTCGGATGCTACGCGACGTAGTATCGCGCCTTGACTTGAGTGAGCTGGAGCGCCGGTACTCTCGGGTTGGGAACCCTCGGTATAACCCTCGCATGCTGTTGACAGTGCACTTGCTGGGGTTCTTGGAAGGGGTCCGTAGCAGTCGCAGGCTGGAGCAGGCTCTGTTGACGGACATTCGGTTCATGTTCGTTTCAGGCATGAGCCACCCGGACTACCGAACGATCGCGCGTTTCCGTCGAGACAACGCGGAGCATTTGCAGGGCCTCTTCGTTCAGACGGTTGAGTTGTGCCAGGAAGCGGGTCTTGTGTTGCTGGAGCACGTTTCGGTGGACGGGACAAAGATCGAAGCAGATGTAGCGCTGCGGGAGACGTACTCCCGGGAGCGGTTGGCGAAAGCGCGGGCGGCGCTGACGGCGCGGATAGAGCGTTTGCTGGCAGAAGCGGAAGCCATAGACGCCCTTGAGGACGCGGAGTTGGGGGACCGCCGGCTTGATGAGTTGCCGGAAGAGTTGAAAGACGCGGAGCGTCGCAAGAAGCGGTTGGACGAGGCGGAGGAGAAGTTGCGGGAGACGCATCACAAGTCGGTACCCGCGACGGACCTGGACGCGCGAGTTATGAAGACGCGTTCCGGACACCGTGCGGGTTACAACGGTCAGGTGGTTGTGGATCGTCACCGCCTGGTGATTGTGGCTGCGGAGTTGACCAACGATTGCACGGACAATGCTCAGTTCGCGCCGATGCTGGATCAGGTGACGGCGAATACCGGGGCGCAGCCCCTGGAGGCTACGGCGGACTGCGGATACCACAACAAGGAGACGTTGGGCTACATCGCGGAATCCGGCCTCAACGCCTATGTCCCGTATGGTGGTCGTGAGGCGAAGGCGGCGGAGGCATATACGTATGACGCAGATCGGGACACCTATACCAGCGAAGACGGTGTGGTGCTAACGTTTCGGCACATTCGGACCTCGGCTGGGTTCACGCATCGCGTATATCGTTCACGACGCAGCAAGATGCACAAGAGCCGGGAACTGTGTGTGCGGGCGGACGATGACCTCCAGAAGATGATGAAGGCGAAGATGTCGACCGCCGAAGCGAAAGCCATCTACAAGTGGCGCCAACAAGTTGTCGAGCCGGTGTTTGGTCGCTTGAAGACACGGTTCAACCTGCGAAGGTTCTTGTTGCGCGGCCTTCCGGGAGCCAGTGCGGAGTTTCTGTTAGCCTGCATGGCACACAACCTGGACAAGATCAGGGTATTCGGTCGTCCGATGGGGGTGGCAGGGGCGGTGTAACCCGCATACACAGGGCGAAACGGCCCTTGGGACCGCTCAAGCAACCCTGCCACCTCCTCGGAACGCGTTCAACTGATAGCCACCAATCGGATTAACGGCGAAACGGGATATGACCACACAATTTGATCGACAAAAACCGAAAACCCGATCAAGTTGCGACCCAGCCTGTGATGGGGAAATACCTAATTCCATTTCCTCATTTCCCCCGTTTCCTCATTTCCTCATTATCCGTTTAATGCGGTCAGTCGCTGTTGATTACCGGTCGGAAGAGGCCGGCGATCGACTCATTTTCGTGCACGCGGCGGATGGCCTCGGCGAAAAGGGGCGCCACGTCGATGACGCTGATCTTGGGAAGCTGCTGCGCGAGATCCTGCGGCAGGGAATTCGTAACGACAACTTCGGCGACTTCAGGACGGGACAACCGTTCGAGCGCGACGTCCGTGAAAAGCCCATGGGTCGCCATGATGTGGATATCCGGATTGGCTCCCTTGGCCAGGAGCATATCAACCGCCGCCATCATGCTTCCGCCTGTGCTTATCATATCTTCAACGATGACGCAGGTCCTGCCCTTCACGTCGCCGGCGAGGTGCGTGACGCTGGTCTTCTTGTGCTCCGGGTGAAATTTGTATCCGATGGCGAGGGGAGCCTCCAGGATATTGGCAATCCTCCGGGCCTTTTTCGCCATGCCTTCATCCGGCGACACCACCACGAGATCGGGCAGCTTTTTCGAGGCAATGTAGTCGCACATCAAAGGGCGGGCGGTCAGGTGGTCAACCGGGATATTGAAGAACCCCTGTATGGCATCCGCGTGCAGATCGAGCGCCATGACGCGATCCGCGCCGGCGCTGGTCAGGATATCCGCGACCAGTTTTGCGGTGATCGGCTCGCGCGGCATGTCTTTCTTCTCTTGCCTCGCATAGCCATAATAGGGAATCACTGCGTTGATGCGGGCTCCGGAGGCTCTCTTGACCGCGTCCATCATGACCAGGAGTTCCATGAGGTTCATGTCGACCGGCGGTCCGGTGGGTTGAACCAGAAATACATCCTTGCCGCGTACCGTGTCCTCGAATCGGACATACACTTCGCCGTCGTGGAACCGGTCCACTTCAACCTTGCCCAGCGGGACATCCAGTTCGTACGCGATCCGCCGGCTCAATTCCGGATTGGCCGTACCTGAAAACACTTGTAGTCGGTCATAAATGGCTGCCATCGATCATGCGCCCTCCCGGCAGGATGATAGCACAATGCCTGTGGCGCAGGGGGGCGGGTTGCGCGTGGAGCGCCGCCTTCGGTTGTCTCTAATGTGTGTGAGTGCTATCGTGACAGGAAAGGAATCGCCGAGCGGATGCGCGTCCTCGTAATCGGTGGCAACGGCATGCTGGGCCGCGACGTAGTCGCGGCTTTTCGTCATGGGCATAACGTTCTTTGGGCGGACCGTGCGTGCGGCGATCTCACGATCGACATCACCGACCGGCACGCCACGACCGCGGCGCTGCGGCAGACCACCCCGGAACTGGTGATCAACTGCGCGGCCTTCACGGACGTGGACCGGGCGGAGCGCGAGCCGGACGAAGCGTACCGCATCAACGCCTGGGGCACATGGAATCTTGCCTCGGCGTGCGAACTGCACGCGCTGCCGCTGATGCACGTTAGCACGGACTTCGTGTTCGATGGGGAGAAGGGCGCGCCGTATATGGAATTCGACCGGCCGCATCCGATCAACGAATACGGATCGTCCAAACTCGCGGGCGAGCACGCGCTTCAGTGGAGCATGCGCCGGTTCTGGCTTGTGCGCACCCAGTGGCTGTTCGGCGCCGGCGGAAAGTGCTTTCCAGGCACGATGCTGAAACTGGCGGCCAGACAGGACACCATCGACGTTATCGACGATCAGTTCGGCTCGCCGGCCTATTCGGTCGACGTTGCGGCGTTCATGAAGACCATCGTCGAGGAGTGCCCTTTCGGCGTCTACCATGTAAACAACTCGGGGGAGTGTTCGTGGCACGATTTCGCCAGGGCCATCGTGGAACGCGGCGGATACGACGCGGACATGATCCGTCCGATATCGGCGGAGCGATTCGACTCTCCGACAAAACGCCCGCGACGAAGCACATTGCGACGCCTCAGCCTCGAGATGCAGGGCAAAGACAATGCGCGCAGCTGGCAAGACGCGTTAGCCGACTATTTTGCGTCGCTGTGAAACCCGGAATTGACTAATGGATTACTCGAAAACACTGAACCTGCCGAAGACCGATTTCGCGATGAAGGCCAATCTGCCGGACCGCGAACCGCCACGCCTCGCCAACTGGCTCGAAACGGACCTGTACGGGCAGCTGATGAAGCGCCCCGGCAAGGGCAAGTTCATCCTGCACGACGGGCCGCCCTACGCCAACGGCGATATCCATATGGGGCATGCGCTCAACAAGACCCTGAAGGATTTCGTCGTCCGGTCGCACGCGATGATGGGCTACACCGCGCCGTACATCCCCGGGTGGGACTGCCACGGCATGCCGATTGAGAACAAGGTCCGCGAACAGTTTCGCGAGAAGAAGGAAGCGCCCACCCGGGACGGCATCCGCAAGGCATGCCGCGAATATGCCGGGAAATGGGTGCAGACTCAGAAGAAGGAATTCGAGCGTCTGGGCGTGATGGGGGATTGGGACCACCCTTACCTCACGATGGACGACCGGCAGGTCGCGCGCGAGATTCGTGTTTTCGGCGAGCTTGCGGATAAGGGCTTCATCTATCGCGGCCTGAAGCCGGTGATGTGGTGCATCAAGGACGAGACGGCGCTGGCGGAAGCGGAGATCGAGTACGCGGACCACGTGTCGCCGTCGATCCACGTCCGTTTCGCGCTTAAGGACGACCCGAACGGCGTGTTCGCCAGCGATGTGCTCGACATCCCCGCGGAACGCTGCTACACCATCATCTGGACCACTACCCCGTGGACCATCCCCGCCAATACCGCCGTCGCGGTGGCCCCGGAGGAAGTCTACGTCGTTGTGAAAGCAGACGGCGACTTCTATCTGGTTGCCCGCGAACTGCTGGGCGCCACGATGGAAGCCATCGGCGCGCTGCCGTTCGAGGAGGTCAATGAGGTCAAGGGTAAGAACCTGTTGGGGCTGGTTTTCAAACACCCGCTATTCGACCGCGACTCGAGGTTGATCACCGCGGACTACGTGACGATGGACACGGGCACCGGCGTGGTGCATACGGCGCCGGGACACGGGCGCGAAGACTTCGAGAGCGGCGTGCGCTGGGGTTTGCCCATCATCAACCCGGTTTCGCCAAACGGCCACTTCACCGAAGAGGCCGGCCCGTTCGCGGGCATGAAATTGGGCGAAGGCGACAAAGCGGTGCGCACGGCCCTGAGCGAGAACGGCGCCCTGCTGAGCGAAGAGGAATTTACGCATTCCTATCCGCACTGCTGGCGCTGCGGCCGCCCGCTGATATTTCGCGCGACCGTCCAGTGGTTTATGGACATCGACCACGATGGCCACCGCGAGCGGTGCCTTGCCGACATCCCGTCGGTCCGCTGGGTCCCGTCCGAGAGCATCAACCGCATTTCCGCGATGGTGAGCCAGCGCCCGGACTGGTGTCTCAGCCGTCAGCGCGCATGGGGCGTCGGCATACCGGTTGTTGTCTGCGAAACCTGTGACGAACCGCTTCTGAAGAGCGCGCCGATCAACGCGGTGGCGGACCTAGTGGAAAAGCAGGGCTCCGACGCCTGGTTCAATGTGCCGGCCGAGAGGTTTCTTCCCGATGGAACGGTCTGCCCCAAGTGCGGCGGTACAAAGTGGCGCAAGGAAACCGACATCCTCGATGTCTGGTTCGACAGCGGGGCCACCTGCCGAACGGTTATGGAAGGCCGGGGCGAACTTGCGTACCCTGCAGATGTGTATCTGGAAGGGTCCGACCAGCATCGCGGGTGGTTCAACGCGGCGCTGATGGTCGGGGAAGCTACGAAGGGCGTGCCTCCGTTCAAAGCCGTCGTCACCAACGGCTTCATGGTGGACGAGCAGGGACGCGCGATGAGCAAGAGCAAGGGCACCGGCGTCTCGCCGCAGGTGATCATCCACAAGTTCGGCGCGGACGTTTTGCGCCTCTGGGTGAGCAGCACCGACTACACGGAAGACGCCAAGTTCGGCCCGCAAATCCTGGAGCGGGTGGCGGACGCCTACCGCAAAGTGCGAAACACCCTGCGGTTCCTGTTGAGCAACCTGAGCGATTTCGACGCGACGCAAAACGCCGTGCCCGCCGGGCAGATGCGGGAGATCGACCGCTGGGTGATGCTTCGCCTTCAGGAAGTGATCGCCGAAGCCCGCGATGGGTATGATAGCTTTGAATTCACCAGGGTCTACAGGGCTGTGTACGGGTTCTGTGTCACGGAGCTCAGTTCGTTTTACCTGGACGTTCTGAAGGACCGGCTTTATGCATCCGCGCCGAACGATCCGGGCCGGCGGTCCGCACAGACGGCGCTGTACCACATCGCCGAGACGCTTATCCTCCTGATGGCGCCGATCCTTGTGTTCACGTCCGACGAGGCCTGGCAGGAACTGCGGAAATGCAACAGCAGCCTTCCGGACAGCGTTCACCTGGCGCTCTTGCCCGGAGTGGACGCGACCTGGAAGAACGACGGTCTGAAAGCCGGGTGGGACCGGCTTCTGGCGCTTCGCGACGACGTAAACAAATCGCTGGAAGAGGCGCGAAACGACGGCACCGTGGGTAAGCCACTGGAGGCGTGTGTCAACATCTCGGTCAAGGACCAGTACACGGCCGCGACCGCCATGGAGAATGATCTCGAGGCGTTGCGCGAAGCGCTCAATGTCTCCGCGGTGAACGTACAGGTGAGCGCAGCGGAGGACCGCATTTCGGTGACCGCCGCAACGGGCGCGAAATGCCCGCGGTGCTGGCTCATCAAGAACGATATCGGATCGAATAACCGGCAGCCTGACCTATGCGGTCGATGCGCCGAAGCCGTCCCGGCGGAATCAGCCTGACTCCGTCCGAAATGAAGGGAGACACCGTGACCGCAAAACCACAGCGCAATCTGGAGCCCTATAAGAAGAAGCTTCGCGAACTCTACGCGCACCTCACCGCCGAACGGGACGCGATGGAGGAAGCCGGCCTGCACGAAAACCTCGTTGACGAGACCGGCGAGCGTCCGGGCGTCGACACGCACCCGGCTGACGCCGGAACGGAGCTATTCCTGCGTGAACGCGATCAGGTGCTGGAGAATAACCTGGACACCATCCTTGAGCAGTGTGAACGGGCTCTGAAAAAGATCGAGGATGGAACGTACGGCTACAGCGACGAGAGCGGGGAGTTCATCGGGGAAGACCGGCTCGACGCGGTGCCGTATGCCAACCTGACCGTTGAGGAGCAAGAGCATTACATCGGTGGTTAACGGTTGTCGATGAAGCGCTTCGCCTTCTACATTCTCGCGCTCGTTGTGCTGGCTTTCGACGGGCTTACGAAGTCCTGGGCACTGAGCACTCTGGCCGGCGGTCGAAACCTTTCCGTTATCCCCGGCTATGTCTCGCTGAGCGTGGTTTACAATCGAGGCTCGGCGTTCGGGATCGTGCGGCAGGGCTCCGCGGCTCTTGCAGTCATCGCGCTCATCGCGATCGGTTTCATGGTCTACATCGAGCGGCGAGGACTGCCGGACCGACTGGCCCGCGCGGCGATCGCCCTCCAACTGGGCGGCGCACTCGGGAATTTCGCGGACCGCGCGCGGTTCGGGTACGTCATAGACTTCATAGAGCTGGACTGGCGCGGGAAGAACATCTGGCCCGTGTTCAATATCGCGGACTCGGCGATCACGGTAGGTACCATCCTGCTGATCTGGTGGCTCTGGCGCTCGCAGGCCGCCGAAGCGCGGGAGGCCGCAAAGACCGCACGCTAACCAGGATTCTGACTGGATTCACTCGTAACCCATGCATCCGATATTGTTTCAACTTGGCCCGATAAGGGTGTACTCGTTCGGCGTCATGGTGATGCTGGGCTTTCTGGCGGCGGCCTGGTGGGCCACCCGGTCCGGCGCGCGGCGCGGAATATCCCCGGAGACGGTGATGGACGCAGCGCTCTTCATCTTTGTGCCCGCGATGGTGTTCGCCAGGCTCCTATTCGTGGCCCTGAACTACCGGGACTATCACAGCCTCGCCGAAATCGCCATGGTGTGGCAGGGCGGGATGTCATTCCACGGCGGCCTGCTTGGCGGCGTCCTTGGGGGTATGTACTTCTGCCGTCTGCGAAAGATCTCCGCGTGGGACCTTGCGGACGTCGTGGCGCCGGGGATTGCCATCGGATACGCCATCGGCCGTATCGGCTGCTTCCTCAACGGCTGCTGCTACGGGTCCGAGTGTCACCTGCCGTGGGCGATGCGTTTCCCGGACCTCAACTACCCTGGGATGCTCACGCCACCGAGCCACCCCGCGATGCTATATTCGAGCATCGCCGGCCTTTTAATGTTCGGCATCCTCACCGCCGTGGACAAGCGGCGGAAATACGCCGGGCAGACGTTTCTCACATTCCTCGTCCTGTACTGCGTCTACCGGTTTCTCATCGAATACGTGCGGGCCGGTGTCACCGCTGTCGTGGCTGTCGACGGCCTCACGCAAGCGCAGATCGCCAGTGTCGTTATCGCGCTGGTTGCGCTGGCGGTGGCGTTCCGGCGCTCTCGCAAGACGGGCGCACAGACATCAGCCGGGAACCGGGCCAAACCATGAACGAAATACAAACCGCCATCGTGCCGGAGGGGTGCCCTGCCCAGCGCCTGGACGTGTTCCTGGCAGCCCTTATTGAGGGGTCAAGCCGCAGCGCCGCCCAACGCATCATCCGGAACGGCCTCGCCACAGTGAACGGTAAGGTTGCGAAATCCAAAGACGCGGTACAAGCCGGCGATATTGTGGCGTTCACGGCGCCCGACGCGGTGACGCCGACGGCACAGCCGGAAGACCTCCCTCTGGAGATACTTTTCGAAGACGACTCTTTACTGGTGGTGAACAAGGGGCAGGGGATGACCACCCACCCCGCGCCGGGCAGCCCCGGGGGAACGCTTGTGAACGCCTTGCTGGGGCGTGGCGTCTCGCTGAGCGAAGGCGGCAGCGCCCTGCGGCCCGGGATTGTACATCGCCTCGACAAAGACACGAGCGGCCTGCTTGTCGTTGCCAAGAATGCTTCCGCGCACATTTTTCTCGCGCGCCAGCTAGCCGACAGGACTCTCAGCCGTCGGTATATCACGATTATCTGGGGGGTTCCGCGGTGGCTGCACGCGCGGGTCGATGCGCCGATCGGGCGCCACGCAACAAACCGCCAGAAGATGTCGGTGGTCCCGATGGGAGAGGGCCGCGCATCCATCACGGACCTTGACGTGCTGGAACCGTTGGGCGCATTCGCGCTGGTGCGGGCACGCTTACAGAGCGGGCGGACACACCAGATTCGCGTGCACGCGGCGTATTCCGGGCACCCGGTGCTAGGAGATCGCCTCTACGGCGGAGAGCGGCGAGGCCAGGTGAAGCTGCTGCCTCCGGAGGCTTCTGAGGCCATCGCCAGACTGCCCGGCCAGGCACTGCACGCGGCTCATCTCGCCTTCGTCCACCCCGTGTCCAATGAGAGGATGTCATTCACTTCCGCGCCTCCGGCAGAGTTTCTGTCCGTGCTCTCGGCGCTGGGCAGCGGCTTCACGGTTGACAGCTTGCTTGATGCCGTTCGCGCGGAACCATCATCCGAAAGCGTACTCACTTCGGCCTCAGGCCGCTAGACACAGGATCGGATAAGCATGCACCCGGAAATGCCACAACTTTTCGCGCTCCACGAGGTCGATGCGCTCCTCTTGAACCTGGAACGGACCTACCACAAACTGGATAATGGGGACCGGGCCCGCGCCGCTCTGGATGGCGCCCGCGACGATCTTCGCCGGGCTGAAGAAACCCTCCGGCAGGCGCGCGTGAGGCTGGGCGTCGCGGAGTCGACGCTGAAAGCGAACGAAGAGAAACAGAAGCAGCACAACAAGCGCCTTTATGGCGGCACAGTGGTCAACACGCGCGAGGCGGAGGCCGTGGAGCACGAGATCGTCGTGCTGAAGGCGGCCGCCGGCGACCTCGAGACCGAGATTCTGGAAGCCATGGACGCCATCGAGGCGGGTGAAGCTGCGGTCAAAGCGCTCACGAAATCGGTGGCGGACCGCGAGAGCGAACTGTCCGTTATTATGGCCGCGTATGCTAAAGACGGCGCTGTGATCAAAGAGCAGGCGAGCAGCGCGATGGCAAAGCGCGCGGTGGCCGCCGAACCGCTCAGCGCCGGCGTGATGGCACGATACGACTCGGCAAAGGCGCGCACCCGGGACACGGGTGTCGCTATGCTGGACGGACACACATGCGGCGGCTGCCACATGCAGGTTCACGGCGTTGCCATGCTGAACCTTCGGAACAGCACGGACATCGTGACGTGCGACAATTGCGGCCGGATTCTGTTCTTCCGGGCATAGAGCGTATCCAGGCAGGCATAGCAAGGTAGCCACCGGACGGGCCAACGGCCCGCCCGGTGGGTTTCGTGCTGTCGGGATAAAGGACGAACATACATTCGGACGCGCCGCCGTGCGCCCGAGACAGGTAACTCATGGACACGATCAGACTCATCGAAAACCACGCTTCACTCACCGAAGCGGTGAAATGCGCGGGCTCACGTCGCGGCGTCGGGTTGCACGGCGCAGGGACCGCCAGCCACGGATATCTGCTGGCGGCCTATCTCAACCTGGTTGACGCCAACGCGCCCGCTCTTGTCATCGCGCCCACTGCCGATACCGCGGAACGCCTGTATGCCGATCTCCAGGCGTGGTCCGCGCACGCGCCGGCGCTCTTTCCCGCGTCCGACCTCTACCTGCCGGGACCGGACCCCGTTGCCCCGGCGAGACTCGATGTGCTTGACCGACTTGATGCCGGGGAACCGGTCGTGGTGGTTTCCACCCTGCCGGCAACGCTCCAGCGCACCCGGCGCCATGTGGAACGCCTGACCCTTGCGCGCGGGGCTGAAATCGACCTGGCCGCCTTCTCGGACAGCCTCGGCAAGATCGGTTACGATCGCGCCCCCATGGTCGAACGACCCGGGCAGTTCAGCGTTCGCGGCGGCATCCTGGACGTTTTCCCCAGCACCGCGGAATTCCCGGTGCGGGCCGATCTGCTGGGTGACGAGATCGAGAGCCTGCGCGAGTTTGACCCGGATACGCAGAGAAGCGGGTCCGCGGTGGACTCGGTCCACATCCTTGCCGCCGCAGAGGCGGCCGAGGTCGCGAGCGACGCGTCGCTGATCGACTTCCTGTCCGATGCCAGCCCCGTCGTGATCGTCGAGGTCAATGCGGTGAACGCGCAGTGGGATGAGTTTGCCCGCGCCGCCGACGCGCGGTATCGAACGGCGCTAAAACAGGAGCAGGAGGTTGTCCGGCTTGGCAGCGCCAGCCCGCTCCATGAGTCCCACGAAACGCCGGACGTCTTCCGATCCTGGATGGCGCGCCGCCCGCGCCTCTATCTGGACGTGCTGGAGCGCGAAAACCCCTGGGAGCCGGCCGCAACGCCAGTTTCCATCCCGTCTCTGCCCGTGGACGTTTACCGGGGCCGGATGGACAGCCTGGCCGCTCATCTCACGCAATGCGCGAAGGACGGCGTGCGGACGGCTATCGTATCCAACAGCACACAGCGCTTACAGGAACTGCTGGCCGAGAACGGCGTCGCGCCACAGGACGGCGTCCTCTCACTGCTTCACGGAGAGCAGCGCGCGGGATTCCGGCTGCCCGACCTGAACCTCCTCGTGCTCACGGACGCCGAGGTCTTCGGTGAACGCGAGGCGCACGTCGCCCGCCGCCGGTTCAAAGAGGCCCAGCCGATCTCATCGCTGCTGGAACTGAAGGAAGGCGACCTCGTCGTCCACATCCACCACGGCATCGGCCATTTCCGGGGCCTCAGCGTCATCAAGAGCCCGGACGGGACGCAGAGCGAGTTCCTGCGCATCGACTATGCGGGAAGCGATAAGATCTACGTTCCGACGGAGCAGATGGACCGCGTGCAGAAGTACATCGGTAGCACCGAACGCCCGCCCGCGATCAACCGGCTTGGCGGCCACGAGTGGGCCCGCGCGACGTCCAAGGCCAAGGCGAAGGCCAAGGAAATGGCGGCGGAACTGGTGGCGCTTTACGCTGCGCGCCAGGCGGTGAGGGTGGTCCCCGCCGGGCCGGACACAAGCTGGCAGCAGGAGATGGAGAGCGCCTTTCCGTATCGCGAGACACCGGATCAGACGCAGGCCATCCGCGAGGTGAAAGAGGACCTGCAGCAGGCGCACCCGATGGACCGCCTCGTGTGCGGAGACGTCGGCTTCGGTAAAACGGAGGTCGCCGTCAGGGCCGCCTTCAAAATGGTGAACGAAGGGAAGCAAGTGGCCGTGCTTGTCCCGACGACGATCCTCGCGGAACAACACATGAACACCTTCCGTGAGCGCATGGATGCGTTTCCGATCACCATAGAGATGCTCAGCCGATTCCGTACGCCCAAGGAAACCAAGGTTATCCTCGAGGGGCTTCGCGATGGAAACGTGGACATCATCATCGGCACGCATCGGCTGTTAAGCAAGGATATCCATTTCCGCGATCTCGGCCTGCTGGTCGTTGACGAGGAGCAACGGTTCGGGGTGGTTCACAAGGAGCGCATCAAGCAGATGCGAAGGTCCGTCCACGTGCTTACGATGACCGCCACCCCGATCCCGCGCACGCTGCACATGGGGCTGGCCGGCATCCGGGAACTGAGCGTTATGAACGATCCGCCGGAAGGCCGGACGCCGATTCGCACCATCCTCACTGAGCAGTCCGATGCGCTGGTGCGGGAGGCCATCCTCCACGAGACGGACCGTGGCGGGCAGGTCTACCTCGTACACAACCGGGTGGAAGACATCGAATCCATCGCGCAACGCCTCGGCAAACTGGTTCCTACCGCGCGGATAACGGTGGGGCATGGACAGATGGCCGAGAAGCACCTCGAGCAGGTGATGTGGGACTTCTACCACCGGCGCTTCGATGTTCTGGTGTGCACGACCATCATCGAAAGCGGCCTCGACGTCCCCAACGCGAACACGATTATCATCAACAATGCCGACCGGTTCGGCCTGTCGCAGTTATATCAGTTGCGCGGCAGGGTGGGGCGCTCCCCCCGCCAGGCCTACTGCTATCTGCTGTACCGGGCCCACAAGCAGATGTCCGAGGAGGCCGAGCAGCGCCTTCAGGCCGTGAAGGAGTTCTCGGAACTGGGCAGCGGGTTCAAGATCGCGATGCGCGACCTGGAGATCCGCGGCGCCGGCAACCTGCTGGGAGCCGAACAGAGCGGAATGGTTGCGAGCGTGGGGTTCGAGTATTACTGCCAGTTGATTCAACAGGCCGTGGCCGAGTTCAAAGGCGAGGTGGACGAGCAGTGGAACCTGCCGGCCGCGGACATCCCGGTCCCGGCGTTCATCCCATCGGACTACATCGCCGACGACGGCCTGCGGATCGCCTTCTACAAGAAGGTGACGGCCGTAAGGGAAGAAAAGGGATTGAAGACGCTGCAGGAGGAATTCGAGGACAGGTTTGGCGATCCCCCGAAACCGGTCTGGAACATGCTGCGCCTGCTGGGAGTGCGGCTGAAGATGAAGGAAGGCGGCTTGATAGCGCTCGCCGGCAACCAGGCGCGCGTGGTGGTGAAACTGCCGCGCAACCTTGAGAGCGATGAACGGTGGGAGATGCAGCGCCGCCGCAAGCGCTGGACCGTTGAGCAGTCCAGCATCGAGATCCCGGTGACCAACGGAGATGCCCTTCGCGCCGCCGAAGACGCCATCCCGAGGGTAATCGCGGACCTGGGGCGGTAGTGTCTGGTGTTTTGCGCTTGAAAGTAACTCGATGCAACATACCGCTACGTGTCGACCCCGACCACGTATCGGATGACCCTAACCGCATCTGTCAGTTCAATGCCGTTTGCCGAACGGTCCACCCACTGGAAATCCAACCGGTAGGGCGCTGACGGAGAGGGGATCTCTAGCCCTCCAGCGATTGACAAAGCCTGGATAGCTTCGGAGAACGTGTATACCGGCAAGCGCATCGTGAACTCGCGACCGACGGCATCGAGGGGAACGGGCGAAACAGCCTCAGGTGCCGGCTTCCCCATCGTGACTTCGCGACTGACTGCTTCGAGCGGAGTGGGGGCAGCGGTGGCTGGGGCTTCGCGTCCAACTGCAACCTCACGCGAGACGGCGTCCTTCGGAAGAGGTTGCCCAACAATCGGCGCAGGGTTGTAGAAAGAAACTTCCCTTGACACCGCGTCCAAGGGACCATTCTGTTGGCTCTGTGCGGGTTCCACTATGGTGGCGAGAACGCAGGAGATCACCGCCATCGGGAATACCGCGCGGCGTGAGAGCTGCATCATTTTCACGACGCGCTCGCGCGGGCCTGAACGGCAGCCAGGCCAAACGGCACGTCCATTTGAGCCTGCCAAACGGACGATACGGCGTCGCCGCTCAAGAAAGTGGCGGTGAATGTGGAATCCGGTCCGGTGCGTGGAACAAGGCGAACAACCACCTTCCAATTAACCGGGACGTTTGTCGCTGCTATCGTGACCAAGACTGATGGAGTTGTGTCTAGTGTGACGTCCTGCCCTGGGTAGTTGAAGCTCGCGAGCGGATCAGATGGCACTTCGACGTTGCCAATCCTCGTTACCGTGACGGCGGGCCAATTGGACGGTGGCCAGATCTGCGGCGGCGTCGCAGGCGCAGAGAACGTGGTAGATGGTTGGCCAAAGTAATCTATCGCGTGGTTCGCCTCCGTGCTTGTGGTTGCCCCCAAAAGTCTCCCAGTCCTGCCCGCCAGCGTATCGCACACCAAGCGAACTGCACCTGAGCTGCCTCCTCCGTAGTATCCACCGCCGCCTCCGCCTGTGTCGACCAATCCTTCTAATGTGAGCTTCGTCGCGCAAGCTATCAGAATGGCACCTCCACCCGCGCCGCCGTCACTCGTGACCCCGCCGCTACCACCGCCATTGGATCCGGATCCTCCCGACCCCCCTATCAGGTAAGAGATTTTCGGATTCAAGTACGATGATGATCCGCTTGCACCCGAAAACACGTTATACTTCCCACCACCAGGTCCAAACCCAGGGGAAGGTAGGATGTATGTGGAGCCTCGTGACCCTCCGCGAAAGCCGCCGGGACCGGGTTCGGTCAGGTTTCCGACAGATATATCACCAGCTCCGCGCAAGTTTACTATTCCGGTAATCGTCACATCCCCCTGCACGAGCCAAACGACCGGGGGGTTGGCGGGGTGGTTCTTGAAGGTGACGGTAACGCCGGCGGGGATGTTCACGCTGCTGTACTTGAATACCACCGCCCATTTCGAGGAATCGTAGATGCCCTTGCCGGTGTTCGCGGTGTTGGGAGCATCCCACTGGCCGGTCACCGCCTGGGAAAGATCAATTTCCACGTTCGAGGTTGGATTGAAGGCTCCATCGGAACCATCTGATGGGATGCTGATGTTGGCGCGCCCGACTCCGCACAGGAGCCCGAGGGCTGCGAGACTAAGAAAAAAACGCTGGGACATAGGGGACGCACCTTTCGACAAGTTCGCTCCAGAAGTTGGCGTACTATATGTCGTGCTTGCTCGATAAGACAAACACCCAACCGCTCCGCGCCGCCGAAGACGCCATCCCGAGGATTATGGCGGACCTGGCGAGATAGTGCAAACCAACGAGTCTACGCAACGGATGTAAACAGGAGCGGGCCGCCGGATGGGATCAAAGAGGGAGGAAATAGACCCGATTCGCGAAATCTTCGGCATTGCCTGCGCGTGCCAGGTATTCCAAGTCATCAATGCACTGCGCGATTGAAACCCGTTGCTGTTGGGCGTAAACGAGGCCAACGAACGGAATGGATTCGTTTTGTCGCCGCATCGCTTCGGCGAGTAGATCTCGGTCCTGGCTGAACAAGACCCGGTTCAAGAGCGTCGCATGATCAAGAACGTCGGGGTCACTTGCACCCTCCCCCTGTTCCTGCTGGACGGCAAGGACATCCATTCCGCAGATTCGCAGGGCCGTGGTGATCGCCCCATTGACATTCTCATCCATGTAAAGACGCATTTCCGCCTAATCAATACTGCGCGGGCGCAACCTGGCCTCAAAGTCCTCACGGGTCAGGGGGTTCGGGCGCGCGGCTCGTGCCTCATCCGCAAATCGCTCGTCCTCCTCGATCTGCGCGTCGATCTGTGGCTTGTGGTCGTAGTAGTAACCCAGGGCAGCGTGCACCTGGCCAAGCGTCAACTGCGGATAGCCAAGGCGGATTTCCGCAGGTGTTTTGCCCCAGACGGCCGCGTCAATCGCCAACTGACTGACCTTAATGCGGGTTCCGGCGATCAGGGCCACGCCTCGGTCGTCTATTACAATGTGCTCGATAGGTACAGTTATCATCTTCCTGCTCCTCATGGCACATTATACCGCGCCCTCACCGAATTCGCTTCCGAAGCTGTCGCAACGCAGAGGCGGCGAGTTTTCGGGCGGCGGCAACGTCTACGCCCGTGAAATTGGGCTCATAGGACTTCAGGAGCTTTCGGCACGAGATGAAAAGGTAGCGTGGGCCGGTGACGAGGTCGGTCGTCACAAGTTGGCTCATACCAACGGTCAGCTGGATGAGCCCCTTGTGGAAATCACTTCGATCGGGGAACCACAGTGCCTCAATGAAATCGAGTGAGGTGTGATAGCGGCCGGCCGCAAAGTGTTCCAGCCAGAGCGCCATCTCCGGGGGGTAGGCGCTCAACGGGTCCAGGTTCAGAGAGACGGGCTTTCGCATAAGCGTCAACCTACGTTGCGAGGCCCCCGAATTTCCGGGTGCGGCGCTGGTAGTCGCGAACGGCGTTCAGGAAGTCCTCGTCGGAGAAATCCGGCCAGAGAACATCGGTTACGTGGATTTCGGCGTAGGCGATCTGCCAGAGAAGGTAATTGCTCACGCGCAGTTCGCCGGCGGTACGTATCAGGAGGTCCGGGTCCGGCATCCCCGCGGTGTACAGGTGATTTCCGATGAGGGCGTCGTCCACGGCTTCCGGCGCCGTGCCCTCGCGCATGATGGCCCGAACGGCGTCCACGATCTCGTTGCGCCCGCCGTAGTTGATGGCGAGGGTCAAGGTGAGGCCGGTATTGTCCCGCGTCAACGCCATATCGCGATCCAGTTCGGTTTTCAGACTGGCGGGCAGTTCGTGCAGGCGTCCGATGATGTTGAACCGGACGTTCTCCGCGTGGAGCGACTGGATCTCTTCGTGGGCGACGTGTTCAATGAGCGACATAAGGCCGCTGACTTCGTCCGCGGGACGCGACCAGTTCTCATTGCTGAACGCGTACATGGTGAGGTAGGGGATGCCGAGCTTACCGCAGAGATCGGTAACCCGACGGACGGTGTAATGGCCCTGCGCGTGCCCCGAGACCCGGGGAAGGCCCTGACGTTTGGCCCAGCGCCCGTTGCCATCCATGATGACGGCTACGTGCTGGGGGAGGCGGGAAAGGTCGATATCTGTCGGCATAGGATCCAGGGTGCAGGGTGCAGGGTGTAGGGTCCAGGATGCAGGACTCAAACCCTACACCCTGGACCCGAAACCCCTCCTCAGACTTCCATCAGTTCGGCTTCTTTGGCCTTCTGCACCTGGTCCAGTTCGACGATGTACCTGTCGGTGAGTTTCTGGACTTCAGCCTGCAGGCGTTTGAGCTCGTCCTCGCTCATTTCGTGCGATTTCTGGCTCTTCTGGAGGTGCTCGTTGGCGTCCCGGCGAACGTTGCGGATGGCCACCCGGCCGTGCTCCACTTCACCGTGTGTCTGCTTGACCATCTGCTTGCGGCGATCCTCGGTCATCTGCGGGATATTGAGGCGGATGCACGTTCCATCGCTGTTGGGGTTCAGGCCGAGGTCGCTCTTGAGGATGGCTTTCTCCAGCGCCGGCAGCATATTCCGATCGAACGGCGTAATGAGCAGCTGGCGCGCTTCGGGCACGGCGATGCTTGCGACCTGGTTCACCGGCAGCTCCGTACCGTACGCGTTCACCGTCACGTGTTCCAGAATCCCGGCGTTGGCCCGGCCGGTACGGATGTTACGCAGTTCCTTGTTCGTAGCCTCGACCGCCTGCTTCATGCGGTGCTCGGCGTCCTTCACGATGTCGTTTGGCATGGGTTGGTCCCTTTCAGTTGGGGGGCCAGCGCCGGTTTGGAAGGGCAGGGCGGGCCACCTTCCGCAAACCGGCTAACTGCTCCCGGATATCCGATCAAGCAGCGCGGCAACGGCGTCCCTGGTGCTGACCAGCGTGCCGATATCCTCGCCGCTGACGATTCGACTGATGTTTCCATGAACGCCGATGTCGCAAACGACGATCGGCATCTGGTGCTGCATGCTATGTGTGAGGGCGGTCAGGTCCATCACCTTCAGGCGATCCCGGATCACTTCTTCATAGGTCAGCGCGTGGTACTTGTTAGCCGTCGGGTAGATATTGGGATCGCTGTCGTAGACGCCATCCACCCTGTTCTTGGCCATAATCAATACATCGGCGCCGATCTCCGTGGCTCGCAGGGCAGCAGCGGTATCCGTGGTAAAATACGGGTTTCCGGTGCCTGCCGCGAAGACCACGACGCGCCCCTTCTCCAGGTGGCGGGTGGCGCGGCGCCGGATGAACGGTTCGGCGACAGCCTGCATCTGGAGGGCGCTCTGGACGCGGCAGGGAGTGCCGAGCCTTTCCAGGATGCCCTGCAGGGCCAGGGCGTTGATGACCGTGGCCAGCATGCCCATGTAGTGCGCCTGAGCCTCTTCAATGCCGGAACCGGCAGTGGCCGCACCCCGCACGAAATTGCCACCACCGACGACGATGGCGATCTCCACGCCCCGCGCGCGCACTTCGCTGACTTCGGACGCGAATCGCGAGATGACGTCCTGGTCCAGCCCCTGGCACTGGTCCCCGGCGAAAGCCTCTCCGCTCAGTTTGAGCAGGATGCGGGTGCGCCGGACGTCCGGGCCGGCAGAATCGCCCCAGCGACCGCCGGCCGGACTACCCGGTGAAAGAACTGCTGCCATATCGGGGGGAACGAGTTCCAACTAGGCCTCCGCCTGCTCGGTCTCCTCGACGCCCTCACCCACGCGAAAGGCGGCAAAGCGAGCGACATCTATCTTCTCGCCCATCTTCGCGCGAAGGTCATCCAGGATGTCCTTCACAGTGCGACCATCCGGGCTCTTGACGAAGGGCTGTTCCATCAGAACGAGTTCCTGCATGCGCTTATTGACGCGGCCCTCGGCGATCTTCTGGACGGCCGCTTCGGGTTTGCCCTCGTTGCGCGCGAGTTGCAGGTTGATCTCGAGTTCGTTGGCGAGGAATTCGGCGGGGATGTCCTCGCGGCGAACGAATTCCGGCTTCGCGGCGGCGATGTGCATCGCCAGGTCACGCGCCATGGTCTGGAACTCATCGTTGCGAGCGACGAAGTCTGTCTCGCAATTGAGTTCGATCATCACGCCGATTTTTCGGCCCACCGGATGGATGTAAGACCCGATAGTGCCTTCCTTCGCGACGCGGGCCGCGCGCTTTGCGGCGCCGGCCAGCCCCTTCTCGCGAAGCCACTTGCGAGCTTCTTCCTTGTCTCCCGTGCTGGCTTCCAGCGCCTTCTTGCAGTCCATCATGCCGGCGCCGGTTTCGTCCCTGAGTTCCTTAACTTGCGTTGCTGATATGGCCATTACTTATTCCTGATATTGTGCCTACGCGCGCTTGACGCGCCATTTTGGGACGGGCGGGAGCAAGACTCCCGCCCGATCGCTCTCTATTTATACGGCGAGCGCTCCGGGTGCGGCATGCGCACGAGGAGACGTTGCCGTGATTTGTTTACTCTTCGCCGGCTTCACCGAGGACGACGTTTTCCTCGGCAGCTTCTTCGATAGTTTCCGCGGTTTCTTCGGCCGGCTTTTCGCCGTCCGCGTCGGGAGCGGCGGTTTCGGCGACGGCGCCTTCAGCCTGCTCCATATCGCCTTCGAACTCGCCCTCTTTTACGGCGATGATCGCCTCCGCCACCTTGCCGCAGAACAGCTTGATGGCGCGAATCGCGTCGTCGTTGCCCGGGATGATGTAGTCAACCAAGTCCGGGTCACAGTTCGTATCCACAACGGCAACGATGGGGATACCAAGCTTGCGGGCTTCGTGAACCGCCAGGGCTTCCTTCTTGAGGTCCACCACGAAGAGCGCGCCGGGCAGGCGTCCCATGTCCTTGATGCCACCGAAGAACCGCTCCAGGCGCTCCTTCTCTTCCATCAGCCCCTGGGCTTCCTTCTTGGTGACTTTTTCGAAAGTGCCGTCCACTTCCATGCGCTCCAGTTCGCGGAGATGCTTGATGCGCTGGGTAATGGTTCCCCAGTTTGTGAGCATCCCGCCGAGCCAGCGCTGGTTCACATAGAACTGCTTGGACTTGATGGCGGATTCGGCGATGGCGTCCTGGGCCTGCTTTTTGGTGCCGACAAACAGAACACACTGGTTGTTTTCGACCACGCTCTGGATGAACTTGCGCGCGTCCTCGAACATCTTCAGGGTCTGGTGGAGGTCGATGATGTAGATGCCGTTGCGGCCTCCATAGATGTAGCGCTTCATTTTCGGGTTCCAGCGCTTGGTCTGGTGGCCGAAATGCACGCCGGCCTCCAGGAGTTCCTTCATCGTTGTACTGGACAAAATCGTGTTCCTTTCTCTGGTTGTGTGCCTCCCCCCGCGCGGCAAAGGGGCGTCTCACGCGCGACAAGGGGCCCGCCGACAGTGCGGTAGGGCCGGATATCAAGCGTGAAGCCCCCTCGACCAAGAGACGGCGAGGGTGCGGAATGTCCTTGCATAGTTTAACACGCTGGGAGGCGCGAGGCAAGGCAGCCGAGGATTCAGGAGACAGGATTCAGGATTCAGCCCCGAGTTCAACGCGGAGGACGCAGAGGGGCGCAGAGGTAGCGCGGAGGATCGGAAATGGCGTGTGACTCGGTCCCCACGGCATCCTGAGCGAGGTGAGGAACGAACGCAGACGAAGGACGATCACAGGTCATCCATCGACTGCGTGCTTTCGCGAACTCTACTGGCTGGTATCCAAGCCGACGGCCCGGCGGGCTACGCCGATGGCGTCCGCGATGTCTACCGATGCCGCCGCGGGGGCATCCGGAACCAGGTTGAGCGTCTGGATATTGCTCGCGGTAGCCGGCGTAATCCCCGCGGCGATCTTGAGCGCGGAAACCGCATCTTGAAGCGTGAGGCTGGACCAGGCACCGTACACCCAGGTGTCGCCGAGGATAGTGGGACCCAAGCCACCGAAGAGGATCACCTTGCCGGCGTTGGAATCGTATGTCATCGATGCTCCGGACCGAATCGAAGGTCCGGACGGGGAGGTCTGTGTCCAGGTCGTCCCGTCCCAATCCCAAGTGTCGTTGTATCGCGTTGTGCCATTGCTGCCGCCGAACAAGACAGTCCTGCCACGGGTGGCGTCGAACGCGATCGTGGCAAATGTGCGCGGAAGGGGTCCCGTCGTAGCAACCTCGTGCCAGGCAACACCATCCCATTCCCAGGTCTCATTCAATCGGCCGAGGCTGGGGTTAAAGCCACCGAATAGAACCGACCGGTTTCGCAGGCTGTCGTAGGCCATCACCGCGCCTGAGCGCGGCGCCATTTCCGGCGGAACAACCTCCTGCTTCCATTCGATCCCATTCCACGTCCACACGTCGCCATAGAACGTCGCACTGCCGGTGCTTCCGCCGTAGATGACCGTTTTCGCAAGCGCCGTGTCGTATACCATCGACGCATATTGCCTGGCAGGCGGGCCCGTTGAAGAGGCCTTTGCCCAGGCAGCGCCATCCCATTCCCACGTCTCTCCGAGAGTGTTGAAGAGGACCAGTTTCGTTCGGACGCTGTCGTAGGCCAGGGAGGCATAGGTGGCCCCTGAAGGGGCGGTGCCGGAGAGCTTACTCCAGGCCATGCCGTCCCAAGCCCACATGTCCTTCAGGCTGCCGGACAAGTTGCTGCCACCCAGGAGGATCGACGTCTTGTGCGCGCTGTCGTAAGTCATCACCGCCCCGCTACGCGACGGCGGAGCCGTAGGTGCGGCCAACGCCCACGCGTTGCCGTCCCATTCCCAAGTGTCACTGAAGTCAGTAGTGCCGGTGTTATCGGACCCCGCGAACAGCACCGTCTTCGATCGGGCGGGATTGTAGGCCATCGACGCCCACATTCGGGCCGAAGGGCCCGTGCTGGAAACCTGCGCCCAGGCCGTTCCATCCCATTCCCACGTATCGCCGAGCAATGCGGTGGATGCGGAGCCCCCGAACAGGACGGTCTTGCCGCGCGCGCTGTCATATGCCATGCAGGCCATCGTGCGGGCCGGCGGGCCTGTGGTGGACACCTGCGTCCAGACGGCGCCGTCCCACTCCCACGTGTCCGTGCCTCCGCCGCCGCCCCCGAAAAGCACAATCCTGGCCCGCTGGCTGTCAAACGCCATGGTCGCACCTGAACGGGGGGAAGGGCCGGTACTGGCAACCTGCGTCCAGGTGCTTCCATCCCACTCCCAGGTGTCATTGAGGCTGGTATTGAAGGTGCCGCCGAAGAGAACGGTCTTTCCCCTGGCGCTGTCGTAAGCCATCGCCGGACGATACCGATAGCCCGGCCCGGTGGTGGCGACCTGCGCCCACGTGAGACCGTCCCATTCCCATGTGTCTCTGTAGTAGGTGTCTTTGGTGATGCCGCCGAACAGCACGGTTTTGCCGCGCGCGCTGTCGTACGCCATCGGGGCATCCGAACGAGGCGACGGACCGGTATAGGCGACGGGCTTCCAGGCGCTTCCATCCGACTCCCACGTGTCACCAAGGCGGCCGTTATTTACGTCGGAACCGCCGAACATGACCATCCTGCCGCGACCGGTGTCATAGGCCATGCCAGGACCGCCGCGTCCCTGCGGAGGGGCGACCTGGCGCCAACTCTGCGCGGTGGCTGCTTCGAGTCCGGCGAAGCCGAACAAGACGAGGATTGCCGCGAGGGCCCGACTAAACACGCCGAGGCGCCGCGCCAAGCAGACAAGCGTGAGGGTAAGACTGACAGGGTTGCCGGTGCAATCCGGCACATTTCGCAACACCAAACATCCCATATCAATCACACGTTCCGGCCCTTGAATCCATCGGGCCGACAGCGAGTGCGGGACAAGGAGACGATGCATGCTCCATATCGTAGCCGTCTCCACAGAGATTCGGCAATGCTCCCGGGCGCCAACGACGATCCAGATCACAGAATCACGGCTTAGAACGGGCGGGCGGTGGGGACGCATATGCGATATGCGTCATACGCCAAGGCAAGGACCAGGGCGGCGATGACGAGGATGCCTTCGGCCCTGCGTGAGAGGACCGGGCGCGCGCTATCCCCGGTCAGGCGTGCCATCAGCCAGAAGAGGCCGAACGCGAACAAAGGCAGGGAAAGCGCGTTGTAGTGCCACGCGGCGGCGATGTTGCCGTGGGCCAGAGCGACGAACGCGTGCGTCATGCCGCAACCGGGGCAGGGGAGTCCGGTGAGGCCGCGGAACGGGCACAGCGTCACCCCTACCCGGTCGAGGAGGCGCAGGGGAATTGCCGCGCTCAAAGCGTAGACGGCGAGCACGATACATGCGAAGATGCGATCCGCCCGGCGCGCGGCGGGTGGTGCGAATGTCACGGTCTCCATGGCACAGGTTCCCAGATGCTGTTCAGATCGGACTGCATAATGCACATACCTATGAGGTCGCCCCAGGCGACGTACGGCGAGAGCCCGGACAGAACGCACAGCATTGTGGCATTATCGTGAACCGGCAGGCCCCGGGACGCCTGGAGTTCCGATACCAGCCGACCGTATTTGTACCACCAGAAGATAGTGTACAGCCCGCAGGTGAAGACCATCAGCAGGACTTCCATTCCCGGCGTGGTGTCACCCTTCCCGAGCGCATCCTGGAGTTCCGTCGATACCTCATAGTACCAGATGAGCGGGTAAATGCCGCACGTGAAGAGACTGAGCAGGATAATTGTCGGGATCGACCGGACTCGGCCCTGGTACATGATTCACCTCCGTGGCATTGGTGTCGCTTTCCGGTACGCGCTGTCAACCGAACAAGTTACACGCGGGTTTGCGACGCTGGCCGGATTTGAGATACCATGCGGTAACGTTTCGGGAAAACGCGATGGACGAACTCAGCAAACAACCAGCCACTAAGCCGGCCGCCGCCAAGACGGGACAGAACAACGGCGATGATGCCCTGCGCAGACGGATGGCCCGTGTTATCAAGGAGTATCTGCGTCTCGACCAGGAGCTGAAAGAGGCCGAGAACACCAATTTCCGCGTTTGCATTTTCGGATCCGCGCGTATTCGAAGGCGCGACGTCACCTGGCAGACGGTGTTCCGCCTGGCGCGGGCGCTGGCCAAATCGGGCATCGATGTCGTGACCGGCGGCGGTCCCGGCCTCATGGAAGCAGCCAATTTCGGACTGCGTGAGGCGACCAAAGATTCCTCCGTTGCGCACGCCATGGGGTACGGGCTTCCGCTCGATATCCCATCGCTCCGAGAGCCGGCGAACCTGCACCTGGACATCAAGAGCGCGCACCAGCGCTTCTCGACGCGCCTGGACGAGTTCATGCGCCTGAGCCACGCCGTGGTGGTTGCGCCCGGGGGCATCGGCACGCTCCTGGAGTTGATGTACGTCTGGCAGCTCGTCCAGATTGGGCTGATTCAACCGCGTCCCATCATCCTGCTGGACGCGGAATACTGGTCGGGCCTTCTGGACTGGATGGGGGGCGCCACGTTGAAGCGCGCGCTCATCAACCCGGAAGATCTCAACGAGGTTCGGCTCGTTTCCGACTGGCGCGACGCCCTGGCTATCCTGGAGGCGGCTCAGCACGATTTTATGGCCGTTCGCGGCCCGATACCCGCATTGCCCATCCCCGGGCCGGACCACACTGCCCCGGCCACGTGACCGGCCCGAGAACACGCTCAATTGACCGGGCGTTGATATCCTTGTACGCACGGGACCGCGGTGGTGACACACGGTTCCCGCGTCGAATCCCCTTATGAAGAGAGTAGCTGAAGTTATGGAAGACGTTTTCAATGCCACCCAGGAAGTAGTCATCCTCGGATCCGGACCCGCCGGACTCACGGCCGCCATCTACGCGGCGAGGGCGAATCTGAGCCCCGTGATCGTGGAGGGCAAGGACCCCGGCGGCCAGTTGATGATCACCACGGACGTCGAGAATTTCCCGGGCTTCCGCAGCGGCGTTATGGGCCCGTCCCTGATGGAGGAGATGCGCGAGCAGGCGAGGAATGTTGGCGCCCGGTTCGTCTCCGGCCACGTTGACAAGGTGGATTTCTCCTCGCGGCCGTTCAGCCTGCATATCGCGGACAGATCGATTCGGTCCCGAACGGTGATCATAGCGACTGGCGCGTCCGCGCGGTGGCTGGGCCTGCCGGAAGAGGCGCCCGCACCCAGGGGCCTGTACGGCCTCGGACTCAGCGCCTGCGCCACGTGCGACGGGTTCTTCTTCCGCGGCAAAGACGTCATCGTGGTGGGTGGAGGCGACACCGCCCTCGAAGAAGCCACCTTCCTCACACGCATGGTGAATAAGGTTTATGTGGTCCACCGACGCGATGCGCTTCGGGCCAGCAAGGCGATGCAGACGCGCGCCTTCAACGATCCTAAGATTGAGTTCGTCTGGAACAAAGCCATCACGGCGGTGCACGACCCCGCCGCGGGCAAAGTGACCGGCGTGACGCTGAAGGACACCGTTACGGGCGAGACGAGCGAAATGCCGATCGATGGGGTCTTCGTGGCGATCGGGCATTCGCCAAACACCTCGCTTTTCGAGGGGATTCTGGACCGCGATGCGAACGGATACCTCATCGCCGCGGGAACCCGCACCAACGTGCCGGGTGTCTTCGCCGCCGGCGATGTGGCCGACTCCGTGTACCGCCAGGCCATCACAGCCGCGGGAATGGGATGTATGGCCGCCATCGATGCGGAACGCTACCTTGCGGCGCTTGAAGCGGCCTAGCGCCGCCACCCAGCACCATCGTCAGACTTCGTGCAAGGCCTCAACACCTCGTTGAGGCCTTTCCGTTTGCGCGGCAGCCCGCCTGGCGGGCAATCGTCCTGCCGGCCGCTCGCTTCCGCTTCAGCATGAATGGGTCTGGCGGACAGGCTCTTTCCCCCTTTTCCCTGATAGTGGCAAATCGCCGTCTCCGGTAGAGTTTATATAGCGCCCGAGCATCTCAGTCGACGCGCTCTTTCTCTACTGGGAGGAGATGAGCATGCCACGTCAATATGGGTATTTGAATTCAAAATCGCATCTTGCCACGCTGGCCCTGGCCGGCTTACTGTGGGCTGTGCCCGCCGGAGCCGCAAGGCTGGACAAGATCGACAGTCTGGTTTCGCGGAATGCCGCCCAGGGCCCCGGGGAGCAGCGCTGTATCCTGCAGTTCGACACGGCGCCAACCGGCCCCCAGGCTACCCTCTACGAGCGGATGGGCGTCAGATTGGGCGCGAGCCTCGCCGGCGGAAAGCAGCGCGTCGTATCCCTCACGCCGGACGCTCTTGCGACGATCACGGACGATCCCAGGGTGATGCGCGTCAGCGCCGACACTCCGGTAACGGCCACGCTGGTCAATGCCACGCAGACCATTGCGGGACCAACGGCGGCGTGGAAGGGCTCGTTGAAGAAAACCCTCGGATACGAAGGCAAAGGCGTTAACATAGCCGTCATAGACTCGGGCATCGCCCAGGTCCACGGGCTGAAAGAACGCATCATCCAGAGCGTTGAGATATCGAACGCAATGGCCTCGGTTTCGCCCGGCAGGTTTTCGACCGATGAATACGGTCACGGCACGCACGTCGCCGGCATCATCGCCGGGACTGCGCGGCCGGATCAGGGCGCGGAGGTCACCGGGGTAGCGCCGGGCGCCGGGCTGATTTCCGTCAAGGTGCTCGACGCCGCCGGCGGCGGCTTTACCAGTGACGTGATCGCCGCGCTCGACTGGTGTACGGCGAACCAGGCCAAACTCAAGATCAGCGTCATTAATCTGTCCATCAGCCACATCCCGGCGGAATCGTATACAACGGACCCACTCTGCGAGGCCGTTGAGCGGGCATATAACAGCGGCATAACGGTGGTGTGCTCGGCGGCCAACTGGGGCTCACTGGGATACGGAACGATCGGGGTTCCGGGCAACGACCCCTACGTCATCACCGTTGGATCATCGAACGATGCGGACACCCCCGATCGCTCGGACGACTGGGTGGATACATACTCTTCCCGCGGCCCGACCGTGTTTGACCACATCCTGAAACCAGACCTCGTTGCGCCGGGCAACCGCATCACTTCCTGGGCGGCTCCCGACAGCACGCTGTACAACACGCCCGGCGTCGTCCACAGCGGCACCGCCGCGCCCAACGGATTCCAGCCGTTCATGGCGCTCAGCGGCACCAGCATGGCCGCGCCGATGGTGTCCGGCGTCGCGGCACTGATGATCGAGCAGGATGAGACCCTTTCCCCTGACCAGATCAAAGCGCGCCTGATGGTTTCGGCCGAGAAGCGCCGCGAAGACGTGTTCACGCGTGGCTCAGGTTACCTCGATGCCGCCGCCGCTCTCTCCACCGTCGCCGATACGGCGCCGTTTGTGGCCGACTCTCCGACCGTGGTTCAGAATCAGGACGGAACGTGCTCCTTCTATGACACCATCACCGGCGACCGCGTCGTATGGGGCGATCGAGTGGTCTGGGGGGATCGGGTTGTGTGGGGCGACCGGGTCGTTTGGGGCGACAGCGTCGTGTGGGGGGACAGGGTCGTTTGGGGCGACAGCGTCATGTGGGGTGACAGGGTCGTTTGGGGCGACAGCGTCATCTGGGGTGATCGGGTGGTCTGGGGTGATCGGGTGGTCTGGGGCGACCTGGTTGTCTGGGGCGACCGGGTTGTCTGGGGCGACCGGGTTGTATGGGGTGATATGCCGGCGGCGCCACTGGCGTAATCGCCTGATCCCGAGCGGAGAAAGCAGGGCCCGGTCTCGTGGGAGACCGGGCCCTGTCCGTTGTTCGACACGCACCGTTGGTACGGCACGCGCTACCTAGCGGCCTTCGCCGCCTGGCTCATCTTCAACCGGTTCGCACGCTTTCACGGCCAGCCTGCGTGCGTGTTCACGCACATCGACGGGCCATGTCTGGCTCCATTCGTCGAAACGTTCCATGTTCCCCGCGAACAGTGCCCTGGTTGCCTCCTCGAACCCATGCAAATTGCCGGCCACGGCGGACATGAAACGGAACGCCGATTCCTGCGCGCGGCGAACGCGGTCCTTTCCGGCATTGGCGCGCCGGGCGTGCTCGACGAGTTTGCGAAGGGCGACCGAGGCTCCGCCAGGCTGGTCGTTAAGCCACTCCCAATGACGCGGCAGAAGCGTCACTTCATGGCCCACAACCCCCAGCCTGGGGCGACCCGGGCCGCGCTGCGCGCCGGGTTCTTCCGGAGCCGGAGGAGCTGCGGCGGCGATGAGGGCCGCTCGATGCTCAAGTTTGCGGAGAACGTCCTCCGCGCTTCCGCTGTAGTCAATATCGATCTGTTCGCTGGTAACGTCGTCGAAGATCAGCACGGGGGCGATCTCACCGCGGTCGATGACTTCCTTGCCCTTCAGGGCGACTTCGGCCAACTCGCCCGAGCCGATGCGCCGAAACCCTTCGAAGGCCGTGCACTGTGTCTGCATCCCGTTATCCATATCCTGCTTCCTTTCCGGTGGTTGTTCACCGTTATTATACCACGGTACAATGGTTTTGTCTATATTACCAAGGTATAAGTAGACAGGACGTGAAAACGGGAGCGAATAGCGGCGGAAGGACGCACTACCGCCGCCCATCGGGACGGCATTCCGGTGCGTGCAGGCAATTCGCCCGCGTTGCGCCTGGAGGAGTACCGGTTCGGAGCTAACTCTTCGGCAGAAGGAGGCCGGGGTCCTTTTTGCGCCAGTCCTTGCGGACTTTGACATACAGGTCGAGGTAGACCGGTGACTGTGCCATTTCTTCGATCTCGTGGCGGGCGGCCGAGCCGATGGTCTTCAGCATCGATGCGCCCCTGCCGATCACGATGCCCTTCTGGCTGTCGCGTTCGACATAGATAGTGGCCGCGACGTAGAGGTGCCCGTCTTCGCGTTCCTTATAGTCCTCAACCACGACGGCAACGGAGTGCGGCACTTCCTCGCGCGTGAAGTGGAGGACCTGTTCGCGGATGAGTTCCGAAGCGATATCGCGCGCGTTGGTCTGGGTGACCTCTTCTTCTTCGTAGAACGGAGGGTTTTCCGGAATCGCGGCGAGAAGAAGGTCCATCAAGGTATCCAGACCGCCGCCCGTGACGGCCGATATCTCGATCGACTCGTCCCAGGGGGCCAGGACGAGGTAGGGGAGCGCGGCGTCCCGGGCCGTATCGGACGCGAGGAGATCGCGCTTGTTCAGGCCGAGGATGAGCGGGCACTTCGCCTGCTTGATGGCATCCACGACGATGCGGTCCTGATCGTTCGGCTCGCTGCTGAGGTCCATCAGGCAGAGAACGACGTCCGCATCCTTGAGGGATTCCCGCGCGGCACGGACCATGTGCTCGCCCAGAGCGTGGGCGGGTTGGTGGATGCCGGGGGTATCGACGAAGACGATCTGCGCGGTATCCGTGGTCAAGATGCCCAGCTGGTTGACGCGCGTCGTCTGCGGCTTGGGCGAAGTGATGGCGATTTTCTGACCGACGAGTCGATTGATGAGTGTGGATTTGCCTACGTTCGGTCTGCCCACCACGGCCACGAAACCCGCCCGATATGCCTGTCCTGCCGATGCCATAGTCGCCCCTTCTCGCGCCCCGTTTGAAACCACGTGGGCTGATGCCTGTAACATACCATCATAGCCGTTACTGAAGACCCGGAGGGGAGATGCCAGACGAGAAGACGAACAGCAAGCCGAAGCGATTGCCATCGGTCAACACCCTGATGATGGCGATGTCCAGCAGCCTGATTGCGTTCGGGGGGCATTCGCTGGCGGTTGAGATGGCGCAGAAAACCCTGGCCGTAGCGCGGGAGGAATGGCAGGCGGAAGGCACGCTGCCGACGCTTGACGAACTTGCCCGGCGCAGTAACGCACTCCTGACCAGGGAGATCATCCGCCCTCCGCTTCAGCCCGCTATCAACGCCACGGGCATCATTCTGCACACCGGACTCGGCAGAGCGGTTATTGCACCGGAGGCCACCCCGGTTGCGCTCCACGGGGGGCACTGTGTGCTGGAAGTTGATCTGGAGACCGGCGAACGCGGATCCCGGCAGGAGCACGTCGCTCCACTCCTGTGCGCCATCACAGGTGCGGAGGCGGCGCTGGCGGTGAACAACGACGCGGGAGCCGTGCTGCTGGCGCTGGCGGCCATCGGCCGCGGCCGCGACGTGATCGTCAGCCGCGGCGAGCTCGTGGAGATAGGGGGAGGATTCCGCATCCCGGAGATTCTGGCGGAGTCCGGCGCAACGATGGTTGAAGTGGGCACGACCAACAAGACCCGGCTCCGCGACTACGAACGCGCCATCACACCCAATACCGCGGCGCTCCTCAAAGTCCACCCGAGCAATTTCCGCGTCGTGGGATTCACGGAGACGACCGGCATCCGCGAGTTGTCCGAGTTGGCGGGCAAGCACGGGCTGCCGCTGCTGGACGACCTCGGCACAGGAGCCCTGCTGGATCTCGGTTTCGGTGAACCAACCGTCCAGGAACGGCTGGCGCAGGGCTCGGATCTCGTGATGTTCAGCGGAGACAAACTCCTGGGAGGGCCGCAGGCCGGGATAGCGGTCGGCCGCAGGGACCTGATCGACAAGATGGCCGTGCATCCCCTGGCCCGGGCTTTGCGCTGTGACAAGCTTACGCTTTCGTGCCTCCAACGAACCCTGGTCCTCTACCGGCGGGGCGGAGCCCAGAAGAGCATCCCGACCCTGATAGAACTAGCGACGCCGCCGGATGAGCTCAAGGCGTCGGCAGAACGGCTCGCCGATATGCTTTCCGACATTGACAGCCTTCACGCGGAGGTTGTTGAGAGCGACTGCCGCGTTGGCTCCGGCGCGCTTCCGGACTACCCGATTCCATCGTTCGCCGTCTCGATTGACGTTGCCGGGATGGGCCCGAACGCACTCGCAAAGGCGCTTCGCCTCAACGAGACACCTATCTTCGCCCACATCGCCAACGATACGGTGCTTCTGGAGGTCCGGACGATGTATCGATTCGGTGATCCAGCACACTACACTACGATACTCCGTGCGCTCAAGCGCATCGTGGGTGAAATGAAGGAAGGGAAGAAGTGAACCTCAATCTGGAAGGCAAAGCCGCGCTGGTGGCGGCGTCATCGAAGGGACTGGGCTATGGCTGCGCCCGTGCGCTGGCGCTGGAAGGCGCGATGGTGTGCCTTAACGGACGCGACGCAGAGGCCCTAGAGGGGGCCGCCGCCAGGCTTCGGGCCGAGACCGGCGCCACAATCGTGACGGCGCCGGGCGACCTTGGCAAGGCCGAAGACGTTGAACGCGTGGTCGAAACCGCGGTTCGCGATCTCGGCGGCCTGAACGTTCTCGTCACAAACGTCGGCGGACCGCCTGCCGGCGATTTCGATGCGTTTGACGACGCCGCGTGGGCGGCCGGGGTGGAAGCGACGCTGATGCCTGTTGTACGCCTTATCCGGGCCGCGTTGCCGTACCTGAAAGCGGATGGGGGCGCGATCGTCAATATACAAAGCACGTCGGTTAAACAGCCAATTCCCGGACTGCTGCTGTCCAACGCGCTCCGCCCGGCAGTCGTAGGTCTCGCGAAGACGATGTCGGTTCAACTGGCTAAAGAGGGGATCCGGATCAACACCGTTGCACCGGGCTCATTCGACACCGACCGCATCAAGTCACTGGTCACCCGCCGCGCGAAGGACGCGGGGCGCAGCTATGACGAACAACTGGCGCTGTTGAACGAATCGTGCCCGATGGGACGGCTGGGCGACCCGAAGGAACTCGGCGCGCTGGTAGCGTTCCTGGCGTCCGACGCGGCGAGTTACATTACAGGGCAAACCATATTCTGCGACGGCGGCGTGACATCGTTCAGCCTCTAGGCGTTCCTTGTTCCGGGTTTCGAGTTCCGGGTTCCGAGCCCGAACCAGAAACCCGAAGCTAGGAACCCGAAACCCGGACCTCGGAACTAGAGACTAGGAACTCGGGACCAGGAACTCCTCTAGCGCGGCGTTGAAGGCCTCCGGGTTTTCCAGCGGCGGGACGTGCCCGGAGCGGGGGATCTCCACGTAGCGGCCGTGCGGGGTCAAATGAGCCAGCGCTTCCTCGACAAGGCGGGGCGCAAGCTCGTCGTATTCGCCGGCGATGACGACGAACGGCGCCGTGAGCGAGCGGATAGCGGCCATATTGTCGCGCCGGTCACGCATGGCCTCAATGCAGGCGATCACGACCTCCGGGTCCTGTTGCTCGACCATCGCCTCGACCTCGGACATCAGCGCCCTGGGCGGGTCGTGCAGCATCCGCTCCACAAGTGGGGCGGTACCGTGCGTAACCCCATAGCGTCTCACCGCGTCGATCATAGTATCCCGGCCGGCTCGGCCTTCGGCGGATTCGGCGCCGGCGCGCGTATCGCACATGACGAGGCCGGCGAGGCGGTCGGGATGGGAGCGTACGAACTCGGCGGCGATGTAGCCGCCCATCGAAAGGCCAATGACGACGGCCGGTTCGCCCGGGGCGGCGCGTTCCAGAGCTTCCAGCGCAGCATGCGCCATCGCCGCCATCGAAGGTCCGTCTCCCACGAGATCGGCCACGTTGGGGGCAATTACCGGCCTCATCGGCCTAAAGTGGTCTGTCGTGTAGCGCCACATGCGGGCATCCATGGGGAAGCCGTGCAGGAGCAGGAGCGGGGTATCTGAAGGTACAGGCATCTTGTCATCTCCCTCCGAACGTGTGATGGGATGGATTGTAGCGACATCCGCAGTGAACTTCCACCCGTCGCCGGTGGTTAGTCTGAGGAATATGAAAGTCTACCTGCAACGAAAACGCGTCTTCTCGTGCGCCCACCGCTACTGGAATCCCAACCACGAAGCGTCGTGGAACGCCGCGTATTTTGGTCGGCTGGCCGAGATTCATGGGCACAACTACACGGTCACAGCGACTATCGCCGGCGAAGTCGATCCCGTCTCCGGCATCGTTATCAACCTGGTCGATGTGAAGGGTTGGCTCGCGGCTGCCGTTTCGCCGTTCGAGAACCGATGCGTCGATGCGGCGGCCGACATTATGGATGGCCGGCAGGCGAGCGGGGAGAATATCGCGCGCATCCTGTGGGAGCGGCTGCAGACCAGCGCCAGGGGGACGCCAGCGAGACTTGATTCCGTACGATTGGCGGAATCGGACGAGTTGTGGAGTGAGTACAGAGGGGAGGGAGACTTGGTCTACGTAACGAAGGTATACGATTTCAGCGCGGCCCACCGGCTGCACGCGGAAGACCTCTCAGATGAAGACAACGCACGCGTCTTCGGCAAATGCAATCGAGCGGGGGGCCATGGCCACAACTACATCATCGAGATAACGGTTAAGGGAGCCGTTGATCGGGAGACGGGGTTCGCCTACTGCCTGGACCGCCTGGATGCCATCGTTGACGAGCGCGTTATTCAACCTATGGACCACCGCAATCTGAACACCGACGTACCGCAGTTCGCGCACCTGAATCCGACTTCCGAGAATCTGGCTGTCGTGATCTGGACGGCTCTACACCCGGAGGTCGGTCCCGCGCTGCACAAGGTGCGCGTGGAGGAGACTCCGCGGAACGCCTTCGAATACCTCGGCGAGTAGCCGCCCGGCCGGGGGGGCCGCCCGGCGTGGTATAATCGTCTCAGGAGGCCGGAAATGGCGATTGTATTGACACGAAGCGCAGACGGCTCACTCACGCTGCCCGCGGAGTTGTTGGACGGACCTCAGAACGCAAAATACGCGATAAGGTCAGAAGGCGGCACGTTGGTTCTGACGCCGCTGGAGGAACTTGAAGAATCGCCAAGAGATGCGCCGGCGCTCGATGCGGAATGGGACGCCTGGTTCCAACGGTTTACCGAACTGAGTGAACGCATAGGCGCAGTGTGGCCGGAAGGCCTGAGTGCCGTCGATGCTGTGAACGCAATCAGGCGATGAACCTGTGTATCGACGCAAACGTTTTCGTCGCAGCGAGCAGACCGGGCGAGCTGCATCACGTTGAGAGTACCCGATTCCTTCATTACGTTCGTTCGGCCGCGGCCGTTGTCACGTGTCCAACACTAGAACGTATCTCAAAAATGATACACTCGTAGGAGCAGTACATTTTTGAGGGTGTGAATGGATTTGACGAAAGAGCAACGGTTGGTGATAGCGCCGCTGCTGCCGAAAACGGAAAAGCGGGAAGACGGAAAGGGCCGCCC